>JAPOYD010000008.1:0-14033 GCA_026706735.1 Nitrospinota bacterium
TCGTGCGCGCGGCGCGGGAAAACGATTTCTCCCGCATGGATCGGCATTGGACTGAACGGAAAGGCGTGGAGGCGTTCTCATGGGATGCAGTGATGAGGCGAGAGTGAAGACGGCGAACACTCCCTCTTCGGTCGGATTCGACCCCCAACCCCTCTTGTCGGGGCTGTTGAAAAACCCGCCCCGCTCGTCATTCCACCGCCCTGAAAACCAACCCCCCCTACCCCCCTTGTCAGGGTCAAAACCGACCGAGGAGGGAGGTTTTGCGAGCCGATGTGTTTCTCGTCAATGGCTTATGCAAACGCTCGTTCCTCACTCGCGTTTGACCCCTGTCAAGGGGGGTAGGGGGGGTTGACTTTACCCTCTCAGGAACTTTTTCAAACCCCTTTGTCAGGGGGGCTTTTTCCCGCCGGGGAGGCGCGCTCATGGAACGGGGATGGATGAAGAAAATGAAAATAATGATATTTTCGATGAAATTAGATAAATTCACGGGGTTTTTCGATAAATTTCTGAAAGGAATTCGTCTCGTAACCGATTGTAATATAACGACTTTTCTTGCAAATCTGAGTGTGGCGCACTCAGATTCAAGGCCAAAAAAAGTTTTTCGGCTGACCCGCATTTCCCCGCAACTGCCCGCATTTGCGCGCTATGCGTCGCCGCCCCGTGAACCGAATCGCGAGACACGCCGTCGTCCCGGCCCGGGCGCGGACGGCAGGAACCGGGTGACCGCCCGGGCGAGGCGCGGAAGGTGTAAAATGCAAATCATAATTCCGGTAAATTTCCGGCAGTTTACATATTTGATAAATAATGAGTTACCTGGTTTTTCCCCTCGGGGCGGCGATGATGTAGGTGGGCGCCGCCCGCCCCGGAATCTCAATCCCGCCCCGCACCCACAACTGCGAACTCGAACCGCCGTCCAGGTTCATGGCGTCGCGAACCCCGAGGCCGCCCCTCGATTCGGGCAGTACGAGAAACTCCTGAAGCTCGCACCAGGAGATGCCGCGCGTCTCGGTCTCGCTCACCAGAACGACGAGCCTTTCGTCGGCACCCAAGCCGACCACCGTTCTCCTCGTGGCGCGCAGATATTCCCGGTACCGGGACAGTCCCTGAACGGGCTTGTAATCCTTCATGAGAAGAGGCCCCGCCTGAAACGCTTCGGTGACGCTCGACTTTAGGAATTTCTCGCGGGAAACGATTTCGGGCCTCCCGTTTTTCCGCCCTACGGTGAACATCGCCCCGTAATGCAGGAATGTCTTGCGCCCCCGGTACAGCACGCGGCTGTTGAAGACTTTCCCGCCCGAGCGGAAATATCCCATTGGCCGCCCATTTTCATCATAATAGCCGGCGTTGAGAATAACGGCGGCTCCCCGTTTTTCGGCGAGAGCACTGAAGTTGACTGGTGAGAACCACTCTGATTTCTCGCGCCAGTGAAGGCGGATTTCAAACTCCTCAGGCCCCAGGCGAATCGCCTTCATCCGCGCGGTCGCGCCGTTTTCGAACCGGATTCGAACGTTTCGCGTTTCCAGTGGCAGGAATTGCATCCGCGTCCAGCGGCCGTCTCCCACGGGATGGCCCTTGAGAGGACAATCGGATGCGGCCATCGAAGGCTGAGCGACCACAAGAGAGCCGACAATCAAAATCAACACCAGCAAACGCTTCATGGCGAAAAGCCCCTCAACGCCGCCAACCCCGCTTCAATCTGACTGCACGAAATGACTAGAAACCAGCTGCGCATCCATCTCTTCGATGATCGGACCCACCCATAAATACGCCATCATCAAGCCGCACGATCCCCTGCCCGCCACCAAAGCCCTCATAGCCGCCTGCGCGACGGACGTCATGGCCACGTGATTCCAACTCCCGGAGCACGGTCTCCGGCACACCGCCCTCTATCGCTACCGCCCGCCCCCCCAAAACGCGAAAACGCGGCGCTTCAATAGCCTCCTGGATGTCCATGCCGAAATCCACCATATTCGAGAGAACCTGCACATGGCCTTGCGGCTGCATGTCGCCTCCCATGACGCCGAAACTCATCCAGGGTTTCTCTCCTTTCATCACGAAACCGGGAATGATGGTGTGCAGGGGCCGCTTTTCGGGCGCGATGCAGTTCGGGTGGCCTTCTTCCAAGACAAAGCCGCTGCCCCTGTTCTGGAGCATGATGCCCGTATCGCCCCCGGTGATGCCAGAGCCGAAATGATGGAACAAGCTGTTGATGAATGAGCACATATTACCCTGAGAATCTGCCACGGTGAGGTAAATCGTGTCATTCCAGGTCTTGGGAATCCCGGCTGCGGGGCTGCCGGCTTTCCCCTTGTCGATGAGTTTTCGCCGCTCATCGGCATATCCTGAAGATAGCAGCCCTTTCAGGGGAACATCCGCCTTATCCATATCCGCGATATAGCGATCTCTATCCGCAAAGGCGAGTTTCATCGCCTCGATCACGATGTGGAGATGATCGGCCGAACCGTAACTCATCTCCCCCAAAGGATATGCGTCGATGAGATTCAGACATACCAGCGCGGTGACGCCCTGCCCCGAGGGCGGTATCTCACAAAGTTCATAGCCGCGGTAATATGCGCGAATCGGTTCAACCCATTCACAATTCGTGGCGGCGAAATCCTCGAGTTCGAACAAACCCCCTACTTCCTTCGTGTAGCGAACGATCTCCTCGGCTATCGGGCCTTCGTAGAAAGCCTCACGCCCACCATCAGCTATCACCCGCAAGGATTTTCCCAGCTTCGGGTTTCGGAATCTTTCTCCAACCTTCGGCGAATGCCCCGTTGGCAGATAAGTTCGCCGTGAGAATGCGCATTTTTTCAGCTTTTCCGTCTGGTTCGCCCATGCGCGGGCGATAATGGGAGAGAGAGGAAACCCATCTTCCGCGTATTGAATCGCCGGCTGAAGAAGCTCCGACATTGTTTTTTTGCCGCTGCTGCATCGCTCGTGGGCGGCGAACCAACCATCCACCGCACCGGGGAGGGTGCAAGAATAAATTCCCGTCACCGGCATAGAGGAAAATTCCCGGTAACGCGAGAACGTGGCCTTAGCCGGACTCTTTCCGCTGCCGTTCAAACCCAGGAGTTCCTTCGTATGGGCATCCCAATAGAGCATGAACATATCCCCACCAATACCCGTGGATTGCGGCTCCACCACATTCAATGCTGCGGCTGTAGCGATTGCCGCGTCCATGGCGTTTCCGCCTTCTCTCAGTATTTGGAGACCCGCTTCGGCAGCCAAGGGCTGGCTAGTCGCCACCAAACCTCCCGTGGCGAATACAGGAGAGCGTCCTGCGGCTAGTGCGGTCCTTGTAGTCGGCTCTTTCAACACCCACTCCTTCACAAGATGCAAGATTTTATCGGTTCATGCGTCACAAATTTTCGACTGTTCCCTGTTATAGAGAAAAACCATCTCACACACTTCTCCGCTACCAGATGAAACCATGGCATCGGGCCCAACGATACACCTTTTCAATACAGAATCCTCATCAATCACCCCGCCTGGAAAGAGGATGGATTCTTGCGCCACGGCGTTATTCCCAAGGGTAGCACCAGGCATGATTACAGTGAAGGGGCCCGCTTGCGCATTTTTTTGGATAACAACATCGGGGCCTATCAGTACAGGGGGCTCAATTCTGCCCTCCCCCCACTTCATGGCGGGGCCTTCTATCAACAAAAACCCCTTTGTCGGCCAACTGAAATCCGGCGCGTATTCACCGGACACAACATTCATGTTCGCCAGCAAATACCGCGCCGGCGTGCCGACATCCATCCAATAGGAATCACTCAAAAGCGCTCCAATCCGGGCGCCTTGTTTCATCAACCGGGGATAAATTTGCGTTGAAATATCAGACGCCACTCCCCCAGGGATATGACTCAACATTTCAGGAGACATGATGCTCAACCCGGTGAACATCGCCTGGCTCAGTTCGCCTTGTGGAATCCCAGGCGCGCTCGTATCCAAAAATTTTCGCAATCGCCCCGCCCCATCAAGCTCGAGCACTCCATATTTTGGCGCCTCAGGGGAGCGCCTGAGAATGAGGGTGGCGAGGAAAGCTCCCTCTTGATGATGGTCCAATGCCGTTTTCAAATCTGCACCACACAGCGCATCCGCATTAATGACGAAAAAAGGTTCGTTCCTCTCGCATAAAAACGCCTCCGCATTCTTGATTCCACCGGCAGTGCCCAAAATCTCAGGCTCATGAAAATAGTGAATATGAACACCATACGCACAGTCGCCCAAAGCAGATCGAATCTTCTCTGCGCCATGGTGCAAATTGACTGCAGCGTCCTTGACACCGAGAGACGCTAATTTCTCCAGCGCAAAGCCGATGAGCGGCACACCGCCCAAGGGCAGAAGCGGTTTGGGAATCTCCTCTCCCAACGCTCCCAATCTTTTGCCATAACCAGCCGCCATCACGAACGCCCGCATTGCGCGCACCTCTCTTGGGGCCGAAACCCATATTCCCGTTTGCTTCAAGAGCAAAACAAAGCCGGGCATTTTAGTCAGCCCGGCTTGTTTGATTCTCAGTACGACTACCCTGCTTCGACGCCTTCTTTGTGAATTGCCATGGCGACACTCTCCGGCGTGATGGGCAACTTGGTAAATCGATGACCGACGGCATCGCGCACAGCATTGGAAATCGCGGCCAAGGTGGGCACCAGAGAACTCTCTCCCACACCCTTGGCGCCATAAGGACCAGTCGCATTGGCCTCTTCCACGATAATGGTGGTGAACTCGGGCGTATCCATTGATACAGGAATCTCATATCGCGCCAGATCCGGCGTAAGGACGCGACCTTCATGCACGTCGATTTCCTCGATCAGGGCTTGCCCAAGCCCCATTTCAATACCCCCTTGTATCTGCCCGATGACCCCTTGAGGGTTGATGGCCCGTCCCACATCATGGGCGGCAACCATGTGCCTCACCCAAACTTCTCCCGTATCCGGATCGACCGCAACGTCCGCCACCTGTACGCCATAGCTGTACACCATGAACGGCTTGCCCTCTCCTGTTTCGGGGTTAAACGTCAAGGGGCCAGTACTGAACCAGCCTTGGCCTGTAATCTGTTCTCCAATCAAAAGCGCCTGTGAGACTAGTTCACCAAACGAGATAGAACGTTCTGGTGCGCTTTTGATGAACACTCGCCCATTCTTGAAAGCTATGTCTTCAGCCGGACCTTCGAGCATATCCGCCGCTACGGGGGACAGGATTCCCCGAACTTCCGCGATGGCCTCGCAAATCGCATTGCCGGGAATGGTGGTGGAGCGTGAACCAGCCGTAAAACCACTTTCGGGAACGGCATCCGTGTCAACCTGCATGATGCGCACATCCTCAAAGCGCACCCCCATCGCTTCCGCCGCTATCTGGGCGAGCACCGTGTGGGAACCCTGCCCGAGTTCGATGATTCCTACACCCACCTGCACTTTACCGTCATCGGTAACATGAACCTGTGCACCGCAGGAATCCGAGGGCGAGGCGGCACCGGTGGAATACCAAAAACCCGCCATTCCACGCCCGTACAGCAGGCCTCCTCCGTTCGCGTTTTCTCGCGGATGCGGTCCGAGCGCTTTTTCCGCTTTATCGAGACAATCCATGTACCCCACACTCTGGTCCAATAGCTGGCGGGTCGCAGTCGAAGAACCGAGCTTGTAGCCGTTCAATCGCCTCAGTTCGAAGGGGTCCATTTCGAGCGAGAGAGCCAGTTCATCCAGCTGGCTTTCAATCGCAAAATGCACTTGGGGAACCCCCAAACCACGCATCGCACAGGTATTGATGTTGTTCGTGAGCACGAGATAGCCATCGGCCCAGACGTTGTCGCATTCATACGCACCGGAGGAATGGATGATGAGCTTTTTGATGATGCCGGGTCCTACCGCAGCGTACGGGCCTTTGTTGAGATAAATATGGATGCGCATGGCAGTGATTTTACCGTCTTTCTTGGCGCCGATTTTATGTTGGATCACTGCAGGCACACGTTTCGCCTTGCCGCCCAGAGATTCTTCCCGCGTGTAGTTGTAGATGGCGGGGCGACCTGTCTTCAGCGCGACCAAGCCCGCTCGCATGGCGATCTCGATGGAAGTTTCCTCTTTTCCGCCAAATCCGCCGCCAGGAGGAGTAGAGATGAACTGAATCTCGTTTTGTCCCAAACCCAGCACAGGAGCGATGACGCGCCTCACCATGTGCGGACATTGAGTTGGCCCGGTGCAGGTGATGGAGCCATCGGGGTTAGGAACCACATAACCCGCATCGGGTTCGAGATAGGCGTGATCGATGAACTGGGTTTCGTATGTATTTTCCAGAATTATGTCCGCTTCGGCGAAACCTTTTTCAACATCTCCCTTTCGAATTTTCAAGTGAGTGAGCACATTGCCTTTGGCTGACGGATGCTCCGGCTGGACAATTGGGGCATCATCTTTCAAGGCGTCCTGTGTTTCAAAAACAGCAGGAAGTTCTCTGGTTTTGATTTTCACCAACCCGGCTGCATGCTCCGCCTGCTCCAACGTGTCCGCCGCCACAATGGCCACGACATCTTGAAGTGAATAGATACGTTTTTCCACCAGAGCCGGCTGATCAGGAATCAGCATACCGTAGAGTTTCTGGCCAGGAATGTCCTCCGCGGTCAGGACACAGGCGACGCCCGGCGCATTTTCCGCCTCCGTAGTATCAACTCGCTCCAGTGTTCCACAGGCGATGGGAGCCGTCACCGGAACAACGTACAGTGGATTGATTAGTTTGTGGTCCGCAGCGAATACGGGCGAACCATCCGCTTTGGGTGGCCCATCCACCCGGGGCATGTCGGCGCCGATGAGATCTCCATCATCATCAGGTCCACCGAACATCTCCTGATAAAAACGTTCTGACATTACAAACCTCCGCTCATGAATGACCTATGTTTTAGATATGATGGAATCGATTTGAATGACTGCAAAGAAACAGCTGCCAATCGCTCAATCTGACTCCGGCCCACTGGGTTTTCTCCGGAGCAAGCGCTCTATCTCATCAGCTACCTCGGCGCCGGGAGGCAACTTCCCCTCCTCTTCCTCGGGTTCTCCATCGAACGCATCCTGAAAATCCAAACCTGGGATATCATCCGGGATCTGGCCTTTCTGAATGTCCTCCACATATTTGGCAATGCGAGGATCTTTGGCGATGATTTGCTCAACCTGCCCATCAAACGTATCGATGGCGATATCGAAATCATCCAGGGATATTTCAAAACCACCCAAGTTACTCAATTTGTCCAACAAAGCGCGCGTTGCTTTTGGGTTGGATAGAGATGCGATGTAGTGCGGTACATTCACCCATAAGCTCACCGCCGGAAACCCTTCATCCTGCATGAGCGTATGAATGACACCCACGATCCCCGTAGGGCCTTCATAGCGTGTAATATCCACCCCTGAGGGTTTTACCAATAACGGATCAGTGGCAATGGCCATCAAATGGCTGGGCTGGGTATGCAAGTCACCCGCGAGCAACGCCCCCATCGTCACGATCATGCGCGCATCGTAGTGGCTGCCTATCGCCAGCACATCGCGGCTGAAGTGTTTCCATTTTAAATGAGGTTCTGTGCCGACCCCTACGAGCAGGTCACGCGCAAGACCCGGCGTTCGACAGTAGAAAAATTCGTTCAGCGGCCAAGTAATCTGCCGCTCACCGGATTCGCCGAGCTTAACTGTAGGCCTCTGATCCGCAAATTGGAAAAAATCATCCGGCTGGATTTGCGCCACACGTTTCCCCTGAAAGTGTTGAACCAAGTAGCGCGCCGCCGCCGTTGCGGACTCCGCCGCATCATTCCATCCTGAGAATGCCATGACAAACAAAGGGTCGTTGGCGTCCTCCACCTCATGGAAAATTGTGACGCCCATATTCAATACCTCCAGATTGGCTTCATATTTCAAGATTTTCCTGAATCAACAAGGAAAACATGGCGTCTGCGCAGCAAAGTTCAGAGCGAATTTCTCCTCCCTTGATCATTTCTTCTATCAGGCCTCTTTTAGAGAATTCCCGCTCTCCGGTGGATAGGTGTACAAATTGGTCCTGTGCCTTTCCAACCCGGGCGTTTCCCATGAGGGAATCCCTCCAGGCTCGGGCAATTTGTCTTGCGCCACATCCTTTTGGAGTCTTCGCCACTCGTTTTGGAGATCTTCTGTATGCCCCCTGAAGTGCGGCATCACGTATCGCGCGAACATTTCGAGCGAATTTCTTATTTTCTGATCGCCCACCCATTCTTGCGTTGTAAGCATAAGACCGCCGAATCCACCTGATTCCTCCTGCATTTTCTCAATCACCTCGATCGCGTCATCCGGAGTGCCCACAATCCAGTACCTTTGCTCTGCGGCTATTTTCGGCGTGATTTCAGAACGCGGCTGATCAGGATACGCCTCATAAGCAGGTTTCAAACCGATATCCATAAAATAATTCATATCGCGCATGGCATACTTTTCGATATCGGCCCACGCTTTCTCACGGCTTTCGGCCAGATGCACGTACGTTGTGATTCTCCAGTTCTCGCGCGACACTTGCGTGCCATATTTTTGCGCACATTCCTCCATATAGGGCCATTGCTCGGAGAGTGAGAGGTTTTCCATGATTTTCTTGCCGCCGAAGGAGAGCAGAAGCATCTCGTATCGAGCAGCCATATCGATTGCCCCACGGCTCCCCGCCGATGCGATGGCGAGCGGCATTCTGGGCCTTTGGTAGGAGCGCACCTGGAGACACACATTTCTCAACTTCCAGAAACGGCCCTCATAATCAAATGGCTCGGGCGATTCCAGGAGTTTGACCATGATATCCACCGATTCGTTCAGCATCGGACGCAGATCGCCCCCCGGAATGTCGAACAACTTGATGTCGCTTACTAAATTACTCGGGCCCACTCCAAAAATAACCCGTCCTCTGGTGAGTTGGTCCAAAAACGCCATTCGCTCCGCCAGGTGAAACGGATGATGGAAAGGAACGCTGATCACGGAAGTTCCCAATCGAATTCGCTTCGCTTTGGCCGCTGCCATCGCGAGGGCCATCTCGGGTGCTGGTATCGTCTCCCAAGCACCGGAATGGTGCTCACCTATATAGAATTCATCAAAGTCGAGTTCATCGGCATACTCAATAAGTGAAATATCACGCTGATAGGCAAGCGATGGATTTTCAGAAGGATGGTGAATCGGCATCATGAAAAAGGAAAATTTCAAGGCGAGGTCCCCCTTCCAATTGAAGTGTGAGTCGGAAATTCAAGAATCTTTCAGGTGATGATATCCTATTTGCGAATTTCCAGCATCCCGCAATAATAAATCAAAACCTCCTCCTCTTGTCATGATCCTCTTATTCCTCCATTATCCTCGCTCTTTGGGCGCATTCCCGGATATCGCGAAATCTGATTCGAGGCAAAATTGGCTATCACGGAACGAACCGATCTGAGAAATCTCGCCATCATCGCTCATGTCGATCACGGCAAAACCACCCTGGTGGATTCTATGCTCTGGCAAAGCGGCATCTTCCGCGAAGGGCAAGACGTGGCCGAGCGCGTACTTGATTCGCTGGATCTCGAGCGGGAGAAGGGAATCACCATCATGGCGAAAAACTGCGCCATTGATTTCAAGGGAATACGCTACAACATCGTGGATACACCGGGCCATGCGGATTTCGGCGGCGAGGTGGAGCGCGTCCTCTCCATGGTGGATGGCGTAATGCTTTTGGTCGATGCTTCGGAAGGTCCCCTGCCGCAAACGCGGTTCGTGGTCAGTAAAGCCCTGGAGCAAAAGCTCCCCTTCGTCGTGGTCATCAACAAAATAGACCGTTCTGACGCAAGACCAGAGCAAGTGCTCGACGAAATCTATGATCTGTTCATCGATCTGGATGCTGGAGAAGCCCAGCTTGATTTTCCCGTGCTCTACGCCATCGCTCGCGAGGGCAAGGCCGGCCTCGAACCCGATGCCCTCTCTCCCACACTGGAGCCCTTATTCCATACACTCCAAAGCGATATCCCTCCACCCTCATACGACGCGGACAAACCACTTCAAATGCTCGTCTCCCGACTAGAATACGATAGTTATGTTGGCCGTCTCTCCATCGGTCGAATTTGGAATGGGCAACTCAAAGCAAAGACCCAAGCCCTGGTTTTGGGGAGGGAGGAGAAGAAGACGGAAGGGGAGATCGCCTCTTTGTTCGGCTATGAAGGATTGAGTCGCTACCAGATGGAAGAAGCGTGTGGAGGCGATATCGTGGCTGTGGCCGGCTTGGAGCACGTGGAAATCGGAGACACCATCGCTGCTGCAGACAACCCGGTTGCGCTGCCCGCCATTACCGTAGATGAGCCCACCATCGCCATGAACTTCAGGATCAACGATTCTCCCCTGGCAGGCCGCAGCGGGAAATACCTCACTTCGCGCCAGATTCGAGAGCGACTTCTGCGGGAGGCGAGAAACAATGTGGCTATCAAGGTCGAGGAGACCAATTCTGTGGACGCCTTACGTGTGTCCGGCCGCGGTTCTTTGCAACTCGCCGTGCTGATTGAGCAACTCAGGCGCGAGAACTATGAAATCACCGTCGGCCGCCCCGAGGTTATTACCAGCAAAAAAGACGGAAAAACCATAGAGCCTATGGAAAACGTGGTGGTGGACATTCCGGAAGAATTCATCGGGCCCGTCACACAGAGCCTGGGCGCGCGCAAAGGAAAAATGACAAAAATGATCAACCATGGTAAAGGACGTGCGCGGCTCGACTTTTCCATTCCCAGTCGAGGCCTCATCGGCTATCGTAACGAATTCCTCACCCAAACACGCGGAACGGGCATTCTCACTCACATCTTCGCCGGATGGAGTGAATGGGCGGGCGAGCTTCCGGGCAGATCGACAGGCGCATTAATATCGGACCGCGCGGGCAAAGCCACATCACACGCAGTGGAAAACATCCAAGAGCGCGGAACTCTCTTCGTCGCACCAACAGAAGAAGTCTATGAAGGAATGATCATCGGCGAGAACAGCCGCGAACAGGACATGTTCGTCAACATTTCAAAAGAAAAGAAACTCACCAACATCCGGGCCGCCCACGCCGACATATCCGCTCAACTCATACCGCCCAAACGATTCAGCCTGGAAGAAGCGCTCGAATTCTTGCGCGAGGGCGAATGCCTGGAGGTAACTCCCGAAATCTTCCGGTTGCGTAAAACGAAACTAAAAGCCAGAAAACACGCTTAATGCGCTAACCATCCAGCACCTTGTTCCACTCTGAAATCCTGTCTTTTTGCGCTTCCAACAACTCTGAGTCGTCACCTTCGATCTCGATTTTTTCAATCCCGTCACCCTGCTCAATCGCATCCACCACATCCTGCCCGGAAGTGACGCGTCCAAAAACGGTATGATTGCCGTCAAGCCAGGCGGTAGGTACATGGGTGATGAAAAACTGAGAACCATTCGTGCCCGGACCCGCATTCGCCATTGAGAGGACACCGGGACCGTCGTGGGGAAGATCGGGGGAGCATTCATCTTCGAACTGATAACCGGGACCACCCGTTCCCGCGCCCAAGGGACAGCCGCCCTGAATCATAAAATCAGCGATCACGCGGTGAAAAATCAGGCCATCGTAAAAACCCCGCTTGGCGAGGTTCGCAAAGCTGGCCACCGTCACCGGGGTTTTGTCTTCATGCAAATCAAGCCGTATCTCACCACGGCTCGTCGTTATCACTGCGGAAAGCGCCATGAATTACTCCTTTATTTGCATCCCTATATTTTGCCCGATTTTACGGGCTTCGTTACGATTATCATCATCCTTAAAATAAAAACGAACCGAAAGAGTCTCTTCTGCATTTTTAGCGATATTGCTTTCTACATGCATTGGAACAGCATCTCCTGATTTCATTATCAACAGATTTTTCACGAATTCATCTTCAGGCCACGGATATTTTTGGAAGCCTTTAGGCTTCGGTATATTTCGTTTATACCATATGGAGCGTTCCTTAAGGTTTGTTTCAAACTCCTCAACTTTGCCATATTTGCTCAGCTCGTCTTTAGGTATAATGATTGATTTAAAGATATCTCTGTTAAGAAATCTCTTAGAAAGTTCACTGACCTCACCAAGTTCTGTTTTACGAGACGCCCACTTTATCGCCTCTATGACAGAACTATCGTCTAAGTTTTTATACTGGCATAGTCTATCTGTTGAACTTGAGTTAAAGTATTCACTTAGAGGGTTCCAGCATTTTTGTTCACTTATTCCTTTTAGTATTTCAGTGAGCATCACCTCTAAAGCAACTACGGCTTTATGATAATAAACATTCTCATACATATGGATATAGGCCATTATAAAATCTTCTGCGACGGTTTTTCCTTTTTCATTAAAAACAAAGGTATACCGACTTACCTCATGAGAAATCTCCTTTATCACTATACTATCAAGAAGCCATTCCAGATCTATCTCTCCAAATCGCACTCCGCAAAAATACCTGTCTCTCATTAGGAAATCCAAACGGTCCGCATCCAATTGACTCGATACTATTCTCGAGTATTGATCGTTTCCCGACTCCTGCTTAAAGAACCTCGTTACTTCATTGTAAAGAGCATCGGACCCTGTTGGTGGCTGCTTCAAAATTTTAACAATCTCTTCATCATTAGAAATAATCCGCTGCGTAAAATTTTCGTGTTCTTCTTCATTTTTATCTTGAAAAATATCTTTCGACACCTTTTCAAAAACATGAGAGTAGGGCCCATGGCCAACATCATGCAACAAAACTGCGCATAGCGTAGCTTTTCTCTTCAAGTGATGGTTTTCATCTTTCTGGTCTATCAAACCTTTGCTTTCAAAAACATTTAGCATCCTTCGGGCCATTTGCAATGCTCCCAAAGAATGAGAAAATCTCGTGTGGCTTGCACCGGGGAAAACAAAGTCGGAAAACCCGAGTTGTTTGATTCTGCGGAGTCGTTGCATCCAAGATGTTTGGAGCAACTTCCATAAGATTTTGTCGTCTTCGTTGTCTTGGGAAAATTTAATTAAATTATGGATGGGATCCCGAATCCGCTGTTCTTTCAATATTTTTTCTCAAGTTTTGTTGAGTTCTTCGAGAAGCTCTTTAGCCTTTGAAAGAACAGAATCTTCTGTCTTGGTGGGTTTTAAGTATTTAGTCTTATCTATTGCTTCTTCTCTACTACACCCTTCTTCATCTTCATAAAACGCGATGGTGGATGCTACTTCGAGAATAAGAGTGGGACGTGCATCTATAACCTCGAAAAGTTTTCTTTCTCTTTCACCCAAATCATCAACACCAGATAATTCATCATGTAGGGAAAAAGTTGATTGGAAGAAATTGAGAATGGGTTCTTCTTTTTCTGTCACTTTACCAAGTACGACCAATTCCTCGATTGCATCAGCCACTTCGTAACTATATGGCCCATAATGCAAGATACGGAAGTCCGCTTCGATTTCAACCTTTGAGTACTTCATTAGTTGAATCGTTTTGTGCACTCTCTTTTTGCCGGTAATTTTGTGACCTTCTTTGGACTTTAGCAAAGAGAGTAGAAATTCTTGCGGCTGGTTCACGAATGCTCCTTCAATCAACCGGCGGAATAAACACTAGCTAGTGGTTAAGTTATTGATAATTACATATATTTCAAGGCTCTACAAAAATCAAATAAGTATCATATCTCAAAATAAATATATTTTCGTATAATTTTTGCTTTTTGTCAAGCTTTTCCTTTCAGCTCGAAAATCTCCGCCAAGAGCTCATAGGATTTCACTCTGGCCTCGAAGTTGTACATGACGTTCACGATGACGAGTTCCTCGACTTTGTGCTCGGAAGCAAGAGTCTCGAGCCTTTTCTTGACCTGCTCCGGATCCCCGGCGATGGTTCTGCTGTCGATATCTTCTGCAAAGGCCCGCTCCATGTTCGTCCAGGGGTAGGCGAGCGCTTCCTCGGGCGTAGGTACGCCGCCTCTCTCGCCGCGGCGGCTTCTCAGCATTACCAGAGGCCTGCTGGCCGCATGGTAGAGCGCTTCTTCTTCGGTGGGCGCGCAGATCACAAATACTGCAAGACTTCCCGTTGGCTTCTT
>JAPOYD010000008.1:14043-25879 GCA_026706735.1 Nitrospinota bacterium
CCCGCAACGCTACCGCTGGGCGCTTTGCATTTGGCCGACGGCCGAAAATCCGTGCGGTACATATCCATCACCTGGACGCTGCCATATGTGTTGATAAAATGCGCGAAAGAAAAAGAGCAACCAAAATGAGCAGCGAGAATCGCGCTTTGATCCGAGGTTCCCAAAAGCCACATTTCAGGCGCTGTCTCTCCAATCGGCATGGCGCTTATACGGGCGAAGCGATGATCCTCCGGCAACGACCCTTCAACCCAACCCCGAAGGTCCGAAACCTTTTGCGGAAAATCATCGTATCGAAAACCACTCTGCTCGGGCGCCAAAGCCGCGGATGTGAGCCTGTCGGCCCCCGGGGCACGACCCAAACCCAAATCAATGCGGCCCGGGTAGAGGGTTTCCAGCACCCGGAACGATTCAGCGACCTTGAGCGCGCTGTAGTGACTGAGCATGACCCCGCCCGATCCTACGCGAATCGTTTTCGTCGTCGCGGCGATCTGGCCGATCAAAACTTCGGGCGACGTGCCCGCGAACGCCCCGTGGCTGTGATGTTCCGCCAGCCAAAATCGATGATAGCCCAATCGCTCAGCGGTTTGCGCCAACTGGACGGTCTCACCAATAGCGTCCGACGCCGTTCCCCCCGAACGGATGGGAGATTGATCCAAAACACTCAAACGAATCATCTATTCGAGAACCACTTAAAGGGAAATTTTTCAGGAATTTTATTTTTGAATTCAATTCACCTGAATATATTCTTCGAGATGAATCACACCCTTTGTTCCGCGAATAATCTGAAGGACCAGTTTTTTTTCGGACTCCGTTCTTGCCCGGCCGATGATGTAGACCTTGTTTCGAACGGCCTGCCAGCGGTAATTCACGGAATTTACGCCCTGGGTCGCCAGGAACTGACCCTTGAGTTTGGCTTCTATCCACGCATCGCTGGCGATTCGGCTGAGCTTGACGATATCACGCTCCACGGCCGGTTTCGTCTTCGCCGCTGCACGGTTGCGCTCCACCTCGGCCGGAGAACCGAGAAGGATATGATCGTAAACCGCTTTGATTCTGGAGTCGCCACGTAAAATACTCAAAACGGCGTCTCGTTTTTTCTCTGAATCCACCAAGCCGGTCAGCAACACTCTCCCTTCCCACACGTCCGTATTCACATCCACCGGCAAACCACTGTCGACACGCAAGTACTCTTGCAGCAAATTCGCATGTATTTTCGTATCTTCTACCTGCTGTTTCAAAGAGCGATCCTCAAAGGCACTCTTTACCCCTTTGTGAGCGAACATAATCGCTCCAGGAACACACCCATTCACCCATAAAGGCAAAACCGCGATGATTAAGATGAACCTGGTGAATTGACTCACGAGTTCCCCTGGAGGGCGAAGTGGAACAAAAACACTCTCTATTTTGCCCTTTGGCTTGCGTGGAGGCAACCACAAATAAAATCAAACCCTCCGAACACTCTCATACCGTTATGGACGATATCCCGCTGTTTCGATTGCAATGCTTTGTGAGAAAACGCATCATGTATCCATTCATGAATCAATCGCCACACCATCCAATGTTCATAAGGTCCTTCTTCGCCCAGGAGAAAAAATGCCGATTTCAGACGATTCGTTAAAATCCCGCTGTGAAGATGTCTTCGGAGATTCACTCGACTCCGAGCGACGCTCCCTCCTCATCGCCACGATGGAAAACATGGAGAAAGGACATCCACTATTGCGGGAACACCTTTCGCCAAAAACAGAACCTGCCGGACACTCTGGATTCTTGCGTTCCCTCGCGAGGGAGAAATAAATTGACAAGCGACATCACGACCCTCACCGCTGCGGAAATCGTCGCACAAATCAAAGAAAAGAGAATGAGCGCCGTCGAAGTCACCGAGGTGCATCTGGAACGCTCGGAGAAAATCGGAGAGGCTTTGAACTCCTGGATCAAGCTCGATTCAGAGGGCGCCCTGAAAACAGCGCAAGAAGTAGACGGCGCCATTGCCCGAGGCGACGACCCGGGGCCCATGGCCGGCGCGCCGATAGGCCTGAAAGACTTGATCGACATGGAGGGCCTGCCTACCACGGCGGGCAGCATTATCGACAATAATAACGTCGCGGACTCAGATGCTTTGCTGGCCCGAAAGATACGCCGCGCTGGCGGCGTGATACTCGGAAAACTCAACCTGCATGAATTCGCCTTTGGCCCCACCGGGCACAACCCTCATTACGGGGATCAGAAAAATCCCTGGGATACCGAGCGGGTTACGGGCGGTTCGAGCGGCGGCTCGGGCAACAGCGTAGCGACGGGTCAGGTTTCCATCGCCATCGGTTCCGATACGGGTGGGTCTATTCGGATTCCAGCATCCTTGTGCGGGGTCATCGGACACAAACCCACGCATGGGCTCGTAACGAAATCGAACTGCGCCCCGTTGTCGTGGTCGCTCGATTCCTTCGGGCCATTGGCGAGATCAGCCCAAGACTGTGCGCTCATGATGTCCGCCATTGCGGGATATGACCCGGCCGACGCCTCATCCATCGCCTGCGACCCGCTCGACTTCATGGGAGGGCTGAGTAAACCCATCGAAGAGTTCCGGGTCGGCCACGCGCGAGAATACTATGAACAGCGCTCGGAACCGCCCGTGGCGGAAGCGGTGAATCATCTAGCAAAGACACTCCAAGAACTCGGCGCCGAAGTCGTCGACGTCGAAATACCCGATGTCGAAACCGCGTTTCATGCAGCTGCTGTGCTGATGGTATCCGAAGCGGCGGCCGTGCATGAAAAAAACATACGAGACAACGCACAAGATTTCGATCCCGCGGTTCTTGGGAGAATCAGACCCGGTTTTTTCATTCCCGCCACATCGTATATCCAGGCGCTTCGATTCCGGGAACAATGGACGAAGCGCATCTGCAGGGAAGTATACGGTCAAGTGGATCTCGTTCTCGCCGCTGCCACGCCGATTCCCGCCGCATTGCGTTCTCAATCATCCGGAACGGTTCGGGGTAAAGAGGTCGAAATTCGAACACTCATGATCTCTTTGACGAGGCTCTGGAATTTCCTTGGCGGACCGTCCACGGCCTTTCCATCGGGCATGAGCGAGGATGGTCTGCCGCTTGGAGCGCAAATCATGGGCGCGCCTTTTGCGGACCACCACACGCTTTCGTTTGTACATCAACTGGAAAAAAGAGGCGTCGTGAAAGTGGAAAAACCGCCTTTGTAGCTCAGAGGCGCTGCTCTACTCCGGCCTGGCCCCATCCGGCCCCATCGGAAATTTCTCGCAAAGCGAGCGTACGTCTTCTCTCACCGAGGCGATGCGCGCTTCGTCCGTAATATCGGCCAGCACATCGGCTATCCAATCGCCCACGACTTTCATCTCGGCCTCTTTCATGTGTCGCGAGGTCAACGCGGGCGTCCCGACGCGAATCCCGCTCGTGAACGCCGGTTTTCTGGTGTCGAAAGGAATCGCGTTTTTATTCACTGTGATCCCCGCCTGCCCCAAGGCAGCCTCCGCCTTTTTCCCGCTGAAACCGGCCTCGCGCAAATCCAGGAGAATCAAATGATTATCCGTGCCGCCCGAGACAAGGTGGATGCCGCGTTGCAGGAGCGCATCTGCAAGCGCTTTTGCATTTTTAACAATCTGCTCTGCATAAGTCCTGAATTCCTGGGTGCTCGCTTCTTTCAACGCAACCGCCTTGGCCGCGACGACGTGCATCAATGGCCCGCCTTGCATGCCGGGAAAAACGGCCCTGTTCACTTCTCGCGCGTAATCCTCGTCGCAAAGAATCATGCCGCCGCGAGGACCCCTGAGTGTTTTGTGCGTGGTGGTCGTGACAATCTGGGCATGGCCCGCGGGATTCGGATGCACACCGCCGGCGATGAGCCCCGCGACATGGGCGATGTCCGCCATCACTACGGCACCCACCTCATCCGCAATCTCCCGGAAGCGCGCATAATCAATGGCTCGCGGATACGCACTCGCTCCTACGACGATGATTTTGGGCCGGTGCTCCTTTGCCTGGCTTTCCACTTCGTCAAAATCGATGACGTGGTTTTCGGGATCCACGCCGTAAGCGACCACCTTGAACCAACGGCCCGAGAAGGTGACAGGGTGTCCGTGGGTCAGGTGGCCCCCATGCGAGAGGTTCATTCCCAAAAGCGTATCGCCCGGTTCGAGCAAGCCGTAATACACAGCGGCGTTCGCCTGGGCGCCGCTGTGCGGCTGCACGGAGGCGTGATCCATGCCGAAAAGAGACTTCGCCCGCTCAATGGCGAGGGATTCGGCCACATCCACAAACTGGCAACCACCGTAATATCGTCTTCCCGGAAATCCCTCCGCATATTTGTTCGTCATCACGCCGCCCACCGCTTCCATCACCGCTTGGCTCACGTAATTCTCCGAAGCGATGAGTTCGAGTTCATCCGCCTGGCGTTCTTTTTCATCTTCCATGGCGGCGAAAATATCGGGATCTCTCAGCGCAAGTGCCGATGACATCGATGGGACCTCCAGATTTTTTTCAGGCGTGGGGAATGGTGCGGAACTTCTCAGCCGGGTCGAAGCTAACAAACCGAATCAGGAGCGTCAATCCCGAAAGGGTAAATGCGACTTAATAGCGCAAGGGTTATAATGCCATCTGCAAGCTTCGCGAAAAAGGGAATCATGATGCCGAACGAAGCCGATGATTTGCTCGATATCTCCTCAGGCGGGGTTCCCACAACGTCGCTTCCGCCCGAGCCGGAAGAACTCGATGCGTTGCATTCGTTGTGCGATGTAATTTTATCGAGCGAGGAAAACCGCGGGCCATCCATGGAGAAACTGCAAAGCCTCGTGGCGCGCCACCCGGACGCCCTTTCCGGCTGGGTGGCCATGGGGCGGATTGCACTCGAAAATGAAGAGACGATCAGCGCATACGCCTACTTTCGGGTCGCCTACCACAGGGGGCTGGATAAGGCCCGCGCCTCGGGCTGGCGCGGCGATGGGCGCATTCCCTGGGAAATCACCGCCAACCAGCCATTCTTGCGCGCCATCCAGGGCCTAGCGCAATGCGCCGACGCCATCGGAGAATCCGCCGAGGCGAAACGCTGCCGTGAATTTCTGGGAATGCTCGACCCGAATCATCCGTTTTAGCGGAGCGTTTATTCACGCGATGTGCGGAACCTGAAAAGAATATCTCCGAAGCGCCTGATCACTACGCCGATACCAAAGAATAAAAAAACATCTATCCTCAGGATGAGCTTTCCGCTCATCCCCCCATGTATTGCCCCATCAAGAGAACGAGGTCGCCCTCCTTCATCTCGGAATCGAGCTTATGGTGGATTCCCAGGAGCGCATCGTTTACGGCGATTTCGAGGTGTTCGGCCAACTCGCCGGTTCCGTTGTGCCAAAGCGCTTCATCCAGGGAGCGATAACGGCTGCTCATCTTTTTGAGGACATCGCGGAGCGTGGCGCCTTCGGGCACTTCCTCATCGAATATCTTGCGCTCGTTCCCGTCACCACCCACAAAAGTTGAGGCCCAGGAGATGAACTCCAGTCGGACGCAAATTCCTTTGACGCTTTTCGTCTCGTTCATGGGCGTCATCCCCTGGTTTCAAGGCGAGCTATACGTTCGCACCCCATAGCGCCTCGGCTACATCTTCCAGATCGAGTTCACGCAAAAGCTCGGGCTTCGGGCGGCCCGTCTCCCTGTCGTAGCCGGCCGTCTCGTACCATATATCGAGCATCTTCTCCCACTGATCCATGATCGAAACGCCCGCGATCGGCCCATCCACCGGCGTGGAACCGTATCGCCTGGACGGCTTTTCGACCTCGGGCCCGATGCCGCAGCGCAAATTAAACGCGCGCATCAAGGCGTTGATGCGCCTGCCGGTCTGCATCGCTTCATCCTTGTCCACGTCCCATCCGGTAGCCGCCTGAATGGAGCGGCACAAAACGTCCATCGGCGCACGCGTCGTAAAGACGCACGCCCCCAGGGAATCCTCATACGCGCGTCGTCCCCGGAGTCCGCCCACATGCTTGGGCACCTCCTCCGCGTCCTGGGGGTGCACACGCGCGGGCAGACCGTAATCCGTCGGGAACACCGGTGGAGCCGTATCCATCGTTCCGCCCGAACCCGTGCAGGTATCGATCATCTCCTCCCACCGGGAGCGGTGGTCGTGCCCTCTGGGGGAATTGTTTACTTCCGTATAGATAGCGCAATCCTGCGCCTCACCGCCTAGTTTCTCCGCTGCGAGCTTCGTGCCCTCCGCCAGGAGATCGCCCATGCCCTCGCGCTTGCAGATCATCTCGAGCAGCCTGTTGGCTCCATCGATATCGCCCCACTCCAGGCGGAAGCCGAGGTCCTGGTCCGTGATGTAGCCCTTTTGCTGACACTCCATCACCCAGCCGCACAGCCAGCCGAACTCGTTCACGTCCACGCAGGCGCGATCGAGTTGGGTATTCATCCAAGTGACCTGCTGCGGATCCGTGGCGCCAATCGTCCAGCCCGCGCCCGACCAGCCCTCGTACTCGGGCTCATCCACGACCTGCCCCTTATAAGGACCGGAGGAGATGACCTGCATGTGGCAATGGTGCATGCCGCACGCGCTGCACTGATGGCCCCGGTGGTCGAAACCCTCACGAAGACCGTTCGCCTCCCATTTTTGCGTTTCAACTTCTTCGGGCCACACATTCGTCGTGTAGTTCCGGATCGGAAGCGCGCCCATACCCTGCAGGTTCCGGACGCCGCCCAGGGTGCCGTAGAGGTACAAGCCCCTGGTGGAGGGATCGGTCTGCAGACTGTGGGCGATATCGTCCGCCGCAGCGAAGAGCGCCTTGGGATGGGCGGCGGCGACTCCCTTCGTTCCGCGCTCGATAGCCACCGCCTTCACCTTTTTCTTGCCCATGACGGTCCCGCAGCCGTTCTTGCTCGCCACGTGGCCGTAATCGCCCTGTATGGCGGCGAAGCGCACGAGGTTCTCGCCCGCAGGCCCGATGCTGTACACGCTCAGATTGTGGCCGCTCAGATTCAGCGTCTTCTCGAGCGATTGCTGTGTCTCCCAGGTGTCCTTGCCCAGCAACTCGCTGGCGTCACGAAGTTCCACCCCGTCATCCCGGATGTGGAGATAGACCCAATCGGGGGATTCTCCCTGGAAGACAATAGCGTCATAGCCGCAATACTTGAGATTCGCGCCGAAAAAACCGTTCGCCTGGGTGTTGGTCGCGCCGTTAGTCATCGCGCCCCGCGTCACCACGGTAAGCCCGCCCGTTCCCCAGACCGGCAGACCCGCCAGAGGGCCCGTAGCCAGAACGAGTCGGTTTTCGGGATGATCCCAACCCACATCGGGCGGCACTTCCTCCCACAAAATCTTGGCGCCCAAACCCGCGCCGCCCACCCATTTTCTGCGATCGGCGGCTTCGAATTTCTCTCCCCAGGTCTTTCCGCTCGAGAGATCGACCCTGAGGATTTCTCCTGCATATGCGTAATCAGTCAAGACATCGACCTCCTTGTTCATGAAGAAACGGCTATTTCATGCGCAGATATCGACGGACGTCCTAGAATGGTTTCCGGCAGCAAGCCGCCTGCGGCGCCCGAGGCCAAGAATGCACGCTTCACGTCGAATGGATTCTCGCGTAAATGCTCTTTCCACTCCGAGATATCCACCCCCGTATACACGAGGCCCTTGAGCATCCCCACGTCGTTCGTCGTCCAGATTTCCCGGGTTTTGCCCAAGATGATTGCGCCGGTCAGCCTCCCGCCGTGGAACAGGAGCTTTCTGTAGGCGGGACGCTCGGCCCGCACAGCCTCGAAGACTTCGGCATCCGCATCGTCCCAGGCGCCGAAGCTGGCGATCTCCATATCGAGCACGTCCACGATGTTCATGAGCAGACTGCCCTTGTAGGCGACCTCCTGGCCCGCCATGTTGGCTGCCGCCACGCGGCCATGCTGCATGGCGGTGGGTTCGATGGCGTGTACGACCTTCTCGCCCGTGACGGCGTCGGGGCCTTCCGCAATATCGCCCGCCGCGTAGATGTTCTCCACGTTCGTGCGGCAATACTCGTCCACCAGAATGCCCTGGTTGGTCTCGAGACCGCTGCCCGCTACCCAATCGATGTTGGGCTTGATGCCCGTGGCCATGATGACCAGGTCGACTTCCAGATCGGGACCTTCCTTGAACTTGAGGAGCTTCGCATCCCCTTTGTCCTCAATGGAGGCCAGTTGCGCCGAGGTTCTCACTTCCACGCCCCGGTCGTTCAGCCAATCCTGAACGATCCCGGCGCCTGTATCGTCTATCATGCGCGGCAGAATGCGCGATTCGAGTTCCACGACGGTGAGCTTCACTCCCTGACTCACCAGAGCGTTCAGAATCGTGAAGGCGATGAACCCGGCTCCGATCATCGCGACGCGGGCGCCCTCGCCCACGCCGGATGCCACGGCGCGCGCCTGGGGAAACGTCCAGAAGCTGTGCACGTTCTCCCCGTCCGCACCGGGCACCGGGGCTTTCACTGCAGAGGAACCCGTGGCGATCAAGAGGTTGTCGTATTCAACCTCGTCGCCCCCCTCGAGGATGAGCTTGCCCGCAGATGCGTCGATCTTCTCGGCACGCGCGCCGAGCCTCGCATCCACGCTCAACGCGGCGAGCTTGGGAGGAGAGGCGATATAGACGTGCGACTCTGCGATGTCACGCGCCAGATAATAGGGCAAAACCATCCGCGAATACGGCGTCTCATCCGCGACGAGGATGATCTCGGAATCACCCTGATCCAGCTCTCTGAGCGTGGTGATGGCGTTCCAGCCGGCGGTTCCGCCGCCAACGATGACATGTCTGGCCATGATCAGAGCACCCCCGCTAGCGGTCCGGCAGGCGATTTCGCCCGCTCCGCGGCAAAGGGCCCGACCCAGTCGGTCTTGTCGGCCTCCTCGTAGACGATGGCGTCGGTGGGGCACACGGACGCGCACGCGGGATTCCCCCCGCACAGGTCGCACTTGAACGCCTTGTGGGTGTCGATGTCGTAGAACATCGTCCCGTAAGGACACGCGATAGTGCAGAGCTTGCAACCCACGCAAATATCATCCGCCACGTCCTTCGCCCCGGCCGGCGAGATGCCGATCGCCTCGACGGGGCACGCCGTCAGACACCAAGCCTCGTCGCACTGCGGACAGGTATAAGGCGCATAGCTCGTATGGCCCTCGAACGCAGAGACGCGGATCACCGCTTTCGAAGGCTGGAACGTCCCCGTCTGCTCGTAAGAGCACGCGAGTTCGCATCGCATGCAGCCGGTACACTTCTCGGGAATGATCTTGAGTATTTTCATCGCACCCCCACGATTTGATGAAAGGGCTTCCCGCATCGCATCTCACGAATTTTGATGCGGAAAACACATCTTTGGAATGATGAAGACGCGGCGCATTCTCGCAGAGGCGGGCGACTCCGGTCAAACGAACTTCCCATTTTTTAGCCGCGCGGAGCGTCAACCGCCAGATGTCACCAGAACGGCCCCCGCCACGACGATAAGCGTGCCGACCACCAAACGCTTCGTGATGACTTCCAGGTCGCGCAGCAACACCACCGACAGCAACAGTACGAATATCGGGGTCATGCGGACAAGCGGAGAAATCACCGCGAGTTGCCCGTCGCGCAGCGAGGTCCAGAACAGCACGGCTGAGAAGAGCCCGAACACACCCGCCGGAACGCATGCCCCCGCAATTCTCATGCTCCACTGAAATTTCTGTGCTTGCGAAGCGAAGCGCGAGGAAATCAGCAAGCCCACGTTGGCGATGAGCGTAGCCACCAGAATTCCCAGCCAGGGCGCATTCATGGCGGCCAGCCCCGCTTTTCGGAGATAGGGCGTGACGCTGAAAGCCGCCATCGCGATGAAGGCGAAGGTGTAGCGCCTCAGCGAATACTCTCCCGATATCCGCTCGCCGGTGAGCCAGATCATCCCGACGACGATGAGCAAGATTCCCAACCAGACGCCGGCGTCGGGACGCTCGCCCAGAATCACCACGCCCATCAGCGCCGAACCGATGGGAGTCGCAGCCACAAGCGCGTTCGTTCTGCTCACCCCGACGTTCTCACTCGAGCGAAGAGCGCTGTAGCGCGCTACGAGATTCCCCACCAACCCTGTAAAGAGAAATAAGATGAGAGCCGCCAGCCAATCGCCTTCATAGATATCGAACGATGGCGAGAAAATGACGGCGAGGACCGCCATCCACCCATTCACCCAAAAGATGATGGTGATTGCCGAAGCCTTCTCGAGCAATCTGCGAACGAGAATTTGATTGCACGCGAACAAAAAGGCGCCCAGTAAAGCACGAAACTCAGGCGGCGCCTCCACAATCAAGTTTCCCATTTCACACCTCAAGAACCACCACAAAAGCACGGCCTACTCAAAATGAACGAGCACCTATCTGCCCAATATGATCAGAACGGCGCCCTCCACGGCAAGCAGTCCCCCGGCGATCACCCGTAAATTGATGCGCTCAAGCCTTTGATAGAAGACCCAGGAAAACAATATCAAGAATAAAATGGAGAGCCGGTTAATCGGGATCACCTCTATGAGCTTTCCGTTTTTGATGGCGAGCCAAAAGCAGTACGCCGAAATAATGTTGAAAATTCCTCCGATGAGAACCAGCCATAGGCTCCTTTTATTCCAGGTCTTGGGGTTGAGTTCATGATTTTCGACAAACGGTATGGAGCCAAGCTGGAGAAGCGCGCCCGTGAACGCCGTGGTGGCGATGCCGAAAGCGGGTGAGGGAATCGTCTGAAACGCGAGCTTTCGCAAAGGCGGGGCGAAGGAGAAGAAAAAAGCCGCCAGAATCGGCAGGAGATAATATAAAAAGGGAGCGCGCTTGCCCCCCGCCCCTCTCTCCTGCACAAGGAGTATCGCGCCCAACACGATGGCGAAAGTCCCCAGGGCGATCGGGAAATTGATCGTCTCGCCGAAAAGGAGCATGGCCAGCAAAGCGCTCCATATGGGATGGACTTGCAAAAAAATCTGGGAGCGCGCCATCCCGATGAGGGTGGCCGAGATGAAGTTCAGGTTTCTCGACAGGAAATGAGAACAAAGCCCCGCCAGGACGAACCAGAAAATCCCCACCAGAGGCCATTCTTCGACACCCGCACCCAGTAAGTATATGGTCGAAGCGTAAGTTACCAGCGTCAAATTGGTCACAAAAGTGATAGCCTTCGGTCCTATCCACTGAAGGGCGCCTCGATAGATTGTTTGCGTGGCTGCCAAAAAGACAGCGGATACAAAGGACAAAAAAACCGGGGGGAGTGACTCGATCAAAGCCTATCCAAGGGACAGAGAAATGAAGCGAAGCGATAGATCCGTATTATGGCACGAGTAGCTGGCATCCGTAATCCGCGCGCGAAATCGACCGCCGCGTGATATATTCCCGGCTCCCGATTCTATTTGAGGACACAGAAGATGCCGAAGGACTCTTCAACGCCCGCCATGGATATTTTTCTCGAGTACGCCCTTTTGCCCGGAATGTACGCCCAGGAGGTGAGAGGCCTCACAGATGAGCAACTCGACATGAAACAGCCCGGCAAAAGCTGGGGCCTGTGGTCGATCCGCGAGCAGGTCAGCCACATGGGATATGTGAATTACAGATGGTTCTTGCAGGTTTGGGGGAAATCCTTGTTTGGAGAGGAGTTGCCGAAGCCTGAAGCTCTATACGACACTGGTGGTGCGGATCGTCTCCTCGATCCCGGGCGATTCCATGAGATAGACGACTTGCTCGCGGCTTATGAAGACGGCTGCCATTTGGCGTTGGACATTCTGAAAAACGAAACCAGAGAATCTCTGCGGGAAAAAACCAAAATCAGAGAAGTTCCCCGAAACTACGAATGGCCCTCGGGCGATCGG
>JAPOYD010000135.1:0-10984 GCA_026706735.1 Nitrospinota bacterium
CTTGCAGCGGCAATCACCGGACATATATCGCTGCCCCTCGCGGGCTGGGAGCGGGCGGTTTTCTTCATTTGTTGTCTGGGGCTGATTGTTCCCGAGAAGTTTACGGACATCATCGGCTCCGTTTTGCTGGTCGTTGTTTTCTGGCGCCATATGGTGCGCGCGAAGAAAAGCGCCGTCGCCTTGGAGTCGGCGGATCCGGTTTCTTAGAGAAAAACGCATGAAAGACGGAAGCATATTCGTGGTATTTCCAACAGAGGAGTTTTCGACATGAAGCGCACATCCTGGAAAATGGTTTTCGTTCTCGCGGTGGTCGTCGGCGCATTCGTGGCCGTCCAGGCCGAAGCGGCCCGCCTCACGATGGGAAGCTGGAAAAAAGGAAGCGGCTGGCACGTGTATTCGGCCACCATGGCGAACATCGTGAACAACGCGAAAGTGGGCGTCCAGATCGACGCCCTCTCCAAAGGCGGCGGCGTGGGCAACCCCAAGCTCGTCGGAACCGGCAAGTTCAGCATGGGGCTCACCTTCAGCGTGGCGGCCGCCTGGGCCTATCAGGGCAAGGTGGCCTACAAGAAGCCCTACAAGAACCTGCGCGGGCTGGTCGGCGGCCTGGATCAGTACTTCCTGGGTATCGTCACCACGAACCCCAAGGTGAACGGCATTCTCGACCTCAAGAAAGTGCCCGTGAACTACGTGACGGTTCCGCGCGGCGGGCTGGGCCAGTGGGCCACGCGCGCCATGCTCGGGGCGCACGGCATCACCTATGAAGGCATCAAGAAGATGGGCGGTTCCGTTACGCACACCGGCTTCGGCGCCATCAAGAGCCGGATGAAGGACGGCCAGGCCGACATGCTGAGCCACACCGTGAACGCGGGCCACCCGGCGCTCACCTCGATCGCAATCCAGAAGAAACTGAAATTCCTGGGCATCGCTGATGAGTTCCGCAACAAGCTTCTGGGCATCGGCTTCCTGAAGACCACCATGCCTGCCAAGACGTTCCCGGGGCAGGACAAGCCCAAGAACACGTTCGGCTTCACCACCGCGGTCCTAGCCTCCACGGCACTTAGCAACAAAGACGCATACAATATCGTGAAGGCGTTGCTCGACAACGTGAAGGACCTGCGGGCGGGGCATAAGGGCCTCAGGAACTTCGACCCGGCCAAGACGGGCTGCAAGGAAGCGCAGATGGGTATTCCGTTCCATGACGGCGCGGCCCGCTACTGCAAGGAGAAGGGCTGGAATTAATATCGCTTGAACGGCGGGAAGAGGAATTCCGCCGGATGAAAAGCAAGGAACAAGTACCGACTCATAAATGAAGGTCTTACTCCCGCCGTCCGTATTTGATGGGCGGCGGGAGCCTTCAATTTCAGGATCCGTTTGCTCCAACAGGGGGAAAGCCATGCCGTACCGCTTCGTCGATCTCACGCTCACCGTCGACCCGGAGGACACCTACGTTCAGTTTCCGCGCGATGAGATTTACGACAAGCCGGCTCCGGGCACGACCATCACCCCCATCGCGACGCTGGACGTGGACCACATCTGCAACTTCGGCTTCACCACCACCACGCAGAGCTACACGCACTACGACGCGCCCTATCATTTCTTCCACGACGGCCTGAAGAACGACGAGTTGCCGCTCGATCACGTGTGCGGCGACGCCTGCGTGATCAAGGTACCCGGCAAGGGCAATTCCGAATCCGTCACGGCGGAGGATTTGGAGGCCACGGGCGTGGAGGTGCGCCCCGGCGACATTGCCATCGTCAGCACGGAATGGACCGACCGCATGTGGGGCTCGCGCGATTTCTGGGAACACATGGTCTATCTCTCGACCGACGCAGCCGACTGGCTCATCGACAAGGGGATCAAGGCGCTCGTCCAGGATTTCATGACGTGCGACTCGCCGCTCCATCCCCCCGAGGAGCGCAAGTGGCCCGCCGTGAACTGGAGCCCCAACCACATCAAGTTCCTGGAGCGCGGGATATGCCTTATCGAGTGGTGCACGAACATGGGCGCCATCCAGAAAGAGCGTGTCCTGCTCGTGACGGGCGCGGTGAAGCTCAAGGACACCGAAGGCGCGCCCGCGCGCGTCATAGCGATTGAATTCTGGGACGAGGAGCCTCCCCGCGACGGCGCTCCCCCCCTGCCGCCTCTTGAAAATCCCTATACGGATCGCGGCTCTTGGGCCGAATAAGGCGCGTGAGATGGTAGACCAAAGCCTGCGCGGCTTCCTGGAGATGGTGGAGCGAAACCACCCAGAAGAACTCGTGCGCATCAGGGAACCCGTCGGCAGGGAGGACATCACGCCCACGGTGTTCGAGTTCGAGCGCGCTGGCAGATACCCCGTCATCATCTTCGAGCGCGTGGAGGGTTTCGAGGGTTCGGTCGTCACCAACATCGCGGGCAACCGGAAGCTCCTCGCGTCGTGTCTGGAAGTGGAGCCGGGCGATCTGCCGACGGCTTACAAGGACCGCTGCCAGAATTACCTGCCCGTGGAAGTGGTGGAGGACGCTCCCTGGCGAGAAGTCGTTATCGAAGAAGACGAGGTGGATCTCTATAATCTACCCATTCCCTTCCATTTTCCCGTGGATGCGGCCCCATACATCACGGCGGGCCAGATCGTGGCGCGAGACCCCGAGACGGGCGTTGACACGACGGGCTTTCACCGCTTACAGCTCAAAGGCAGGAACAGGCTGGGCGTCTCCCTCCATTCGAGACGGCGCATGTACCATTTCCATAAAAAGGCCGAAGACGCAGGAGAGCCCTTGCCCGCGGCGGTCGTCATTGGCATCCACCCGGTGCACTACATGGGCTCGATGGCGTATCACTATCCGCCGGGCGTACGGAAGTACGAGATCATCGGCGCCTTGTTCGGCGAGCCGTATCGCGTCGCCAGGTGCGGCACGGCGGACCTGGAAGCCCCAGAGGGGGCGGAGATCGTTTTGGAAGGGGAGATTCTGAACGAAGTCCGCGAGGAGGAGGGGCCCTTCAGCGAGTTCACCGGCTATGCGTCCTACCGCAGCACGCAGAACGTGTTCGTCGTGAAGCGCGTGCAGATGAGGCGTGACGCCATGCTGCACAGCGTGGCCTCGGGCATGTCGGCGGATCATATCCTCATCTCATGCGTGAGCCGCGAGGCGGAAATCCTGAACACGCTCAGGCGCAACCTGCCGGGCGTCTCGGCCGTGCACGTGCCCTCGAACACGGCGGGCGCGCTCCTGGCGATCGTCCAGATGAACAAGACGGCCGAGGGCCAGCCGCAGCAGGCCATCATGGCGGCGCTGGGCACCGAGTTTTACTGCAAGTGCGTGGTGGTCGTCGATGAGGACGTGGATATCTTCAATCTCTCAGACGTCGCCTGGGCGGTCATCACGAGAACGCGCGCGGATAAGGACATCAACTTCATCCACGGGGCGATGGGCGCCATTCTGGATCCGACCTCGGACCCCGTGGATCACACCTTGACGAAAGTGGGCATCGACGCCACCAAGCCCGCCGGACGCGACTTCGCGGAACGGCTCTATATCACCGACGATCAGCGCGAGCGCGTACGCGGCATATTGGAAAGCGCGGGCATACGCCTCTAGGCTTCAAAATGGCGGATAGAAGAGTAAAACTCGGCGTGCTTCTCCCCACGCGCGGGGTGTTGCTCTGGAACGATGGCGCGCCCGAAGTAGGCCCCGTCATCGACCTGGCCGTGCGCACGGAGGAACTCGGCTACGATTCCGTGTTCGTGGGCGATTCGGTGCTCGCCAAGCCGAGACTCGAGGCGCTCAGCGTGCTCTCCGCTGTGGCGGTGAGAACCGAGCGCGTGAAGCTTGGCACCGCCGTCTTTCTTCCCTGTCTCAGGGACCCGGTATTTCTGGCTTATCAGGTGGCGACGCTCGACGTCATCTCGGGCGGGCGCGTGATCCTCGGGGTCGGCATCGGCCCGCCCAAGCCCCAGGAATGCGTGCATGAGTTCGAAACGTTGGGCGTTCCGTTCAGGAAGCGGATGTTCTACATGCAGGAGCACATGACGCTCATGCGCAGGCTCTGGACGGAAGAAAACGTGACTTTTGAAGGCAGGTATTACCAGGTGGAAAACGTGACGCTGGCGCACAAGCCCATCCAGAAAACCGTGCCCATGTGGATCGCCTCAGCAGTGGTCGACACCGCGTGGCAGAGGGTGGCGAAGTATGGAGACGGGTGGTTCCCCAACCGCGTGACGCCCGAGGAGTTCCGCGACACCTGGGGGAAGATCGTCCGCTTGGCCTGTGAGAACGGGCGCGACCCGGGCACGCCCGCTTGGTACATGACCACCTGCATCGACGACGACAAGGAATCGGCCATGAAAAACGGCGAGGCGTTCCTGCTCGATTACTATTACACCCCGTTCTGGGGTGATTCTATCGAGAAGTGGGGCACCTACGGCCCCGCTGAGGACCTCATAGAGCGCATCAACGCCTTCATCGATGCGGGGGCTGCGCACGTCTCCCTTCGCTTCACCCACCGGGATCAGATGGGGCAGTTGGAGCGCTTCACGGAAGAAGTGCTGCCGCATCTGAATCTGGAATAAGTCGGACCCTTCGAAGGAATTTCTTCGACCCGCCTAGAATTCCGCTTCCCCGGCGCCCGGAATCCTGAGAGAACGGAAATGGCCTTCCAGACCGCCGAGCGGAGCCGTGGCGTCCAGGCCCATCTTCGCCGTCACGCCGTCCTGTGCCGAGGGATCGAGACGGCTGCCCCACGCGCCGGGAACGACGAACAGATCCTTATCCGCCTGGAAGCGCGTGGCCAGCGCCCAGTCGACCTGCGAGGGCCTGTGGATGTCGATGTCGTGATCCACGCAGATGGCGTGCTTGACGTCGTAATGCGCGGCGAGTGCCGCCATGAGCGCGCTTTTCGCTTCGCCCTCGTTGGTTTTCCGGATCTGGACGACGCAGTGAAAGCGGCCCGAGCCGGAGAGAGGAAGCACGACGTCCGTGACAGCGGGGACGGCTTTCTGGAGGTCTCTTAAGAGTCCGGCTTCCCTCGGCACCGCGCCCATCAGCAGGTGGTCGTAGCCTGCCGCCACGATGGAATAGAAAACGGGCTGCTCGCGCATGGCGATGGATTTCACCCGGAATACTTCGCGCTCCGCCGCCGGACTGTAGTAGCGCGGAAACTCGCCGAAAGGCCCCTCGCGCCTGCGCTCATCGGGCGGGATTTCCCCCTCGATCACGATTTCTGCCCCCGCGGGGACGGGAATCCCCGACCAGGGGGCGGGAGCGACGTCCACGGCGCGGCCCCACAAGCCGCCCGCCGCTTCGAGTTCATCCTCCCCGGGCGCGAGAACGAGTTGGCTCGCCATCAGGAGCAGGGGGTCGAGGCCCACGCAGACGGCCGCCTTGAGGGGCTCTCCGCGCTCCCCGGCGCGCCTGATCATGCCCTTCAGGTGGCGCGGCAAAACGAGCAGGCCGAACAGGTCGGGCTCCAGGGCGTGCATCCTGTGGATCGATACGTTGCCCGCCCCGGTATCGGGGTCCTGCGCGATGAAGACGCCAGCGGAGATGTAGGGGCCGCCGTCCAGTTCGTGGTAGGTGGGAAGCGGAAGGATTTTCCGGACGTCGATATCTTTCGTGATGATGTTGCGCAGAAACGGCGCATCCGAGACCTCGCTCGGCTTTATCTTGATTTCCTGTCTGCGCTGCACCTCTCGGAGCAACTCCCCGGGCGCGACCCCCAGGGCGTCGGCGTACCAATCTCTCCTGCAGGCGATGTTGGCGGCGACGGGCATCGGCGCGCCATCGGTTTGCTCGAAAAGGAGGGCGGTCTGGCCGTCCGCTTTTTGGGAAAGAGCGGCGAGTTCATGGCGGAGCGATACGCTGCGCGATACGCGCTTGAGCGATCCCCGCTCTTCGAGATGCGCGAGCCAGGTTTTCAGATCGTGAACGTCCATGCGCGTATGATGGCAAAAGGGGCGGGGAGCGTCAAAAGCGCAGGGGGCGCGTCGCATTTGCTACGTCATCAGCGTTTCTCTCAGCATGGCGAGGTAATCGCCCGCATAGGGAGGCAGGTAGACGTCGTTTCGCCGGAACAGCCCGATGCGCTTTTTCCCGAAAAGATGGGATACGCCTGCGGTTCGCCATCCGTTTGCGGTTTCGGGCCGGGGCCATAGCGCGTTCACGATAGCGATGCCCGCCTCGTTCAGCACGGCTTCGTTGATCAGGGAGTAGGAGGACGTTTCGAAGACGACGTTGATGGATAAGCCCTGCTTCTCGAAGGTTTGCTCGATGTGCTGGCGGTCCGCCGTGCCGCGCTCCAGCAGGATGAGCGGATGCGCAGCGATGCCCTCAAAAGCGATTTCCTCCTCCTTCAATACGGCGTGCTCCTCGGGGCAGAAGAGGAGATAGTCCGTCTCCGTCCATTCTTCGAAGGAGAAATTCCCACGGGACACGGGCGCCGAGCCGAACGCGAAATCGACCGCGCCTTCGGAGACGTGTTCGAGCAGATTCGTCCAGTTTCGCTCCAGCACGGATATCTGGACGTTCGGGTAGCGTTCGCGAAACTTGAGAAACGCGGCCCTGTGCCCCTTCAATATCAGCATGGGGGCGGCTTCGGCCACGACGAGCCGTCCGTGCGTCTCCCCGCGCAGGTGGCGCTCGACCGTTTCGAGGGACTCGAAAAAAGGTTTGATGGCGTCGAAGAGATACTCTCCGCTCGGCGTTAATTGAAACTTGCGACCGACGATCTGGTAGAGTTTCACCTTGAGGTCCGCTTCGAGCGCCTTCACCCGGATGCTGAGGGCGGGCTGCTGGATGGAAAAGGGCAGTTGCCTCGCCGCGCGGGTGAAGCCGCCGTGTTTCGCCACGTAGTAGAAGTATTCGAGTTGTCTTAAATTCAACATGAAAACCTCGCGAAATCATTTGCCGTGATGCCCGTCATTCCATTGTGGAATTTGATGGTGCGGCGCTATGCTCAGCGGACTCGTTTTGTCAAATTTCTCTCGTAAATAGGATAAAACTAGAAAAACGATCTTCCAGGGAGCGAGAAAATTATATTCTTTATTCATTAAATTATTCAATAGATTCGATTCTTATTTTCCCCGTTGCGATTCCGGTGTCTTGCGTTTAATCTACGAACGGAGGCATCTATTTTTCGGTTGCCGATACAAGATTTTCAATGCGTTGGGAGCAAGGGGCGAATGCGCGCCCCGCCGTAATGGAGAAAAACGTGACGCAAGAGTATCTATCGCTTAGAGAGCGAACCCAGGCGCGGGATCGCAGCCTGAGAGACAAGGTGATGACGCTCGAGGAGGCCTGTGATTTCGTGGCCGATGGCGAGCACGTCAGCCTGGGCGGCTCCACGGCTTCGAGAACCCCCTTCGCCATGGTATGGGCGCTCATACGCGCGAGGAAAAAGAACCTTTCCTTCTCGCGCAGCATCGTGTCCACCGAGGGCGACCTCATCTTCGCATCGGGCATCGGGAACCACATTCTCACGAGTTGGTTCAGCCAGGGAATCGTCTGGGGCGTCTCGCGCGTCATGCGCCATTTCACCGAGAACAGGCTGGCGCGCTTCGAGGAATGGAGCCACATGTCCATCGGCCTGCGCTTCAGGGCGGGCGCGATGGGCGTTCCGTTCATGCCGATGCGCTCGATGATGGGCTCCGACGTGGCGGGGCAGCTCGATAATCTGGAAGAAATGACCTGCCCCTTCACGGGCGAGAAAATCCTCCTCGTTCCGGCTCTCAATCCAGACGTCGCGCTGATACACGTGCAAAGGTGCGACCCCTACGGCAACGCGCAGCTCGACGGCCTGACGTTCATGGATATCGACATGGCCATGGCGGCGAATCGCGTCATCATCACCACCGAGCGAATCATCTCGAACGATCAGATTCGCAGAAGGCCCGATCAGACGAGAATCCCCTTCTTCACCGTCGACGCGGTGGTGGAGGCGCCCTATGGCTGCGCGCCGCATGAGTGCTTCGGCGTCTATGAGCCTTTGTTCTCACACATGGATTATTACGCCGAACTCACGCGAAAAGAGCCGATGCAGGGCGTGAAGACGTATCTGGACGAATACTGCTACGCGCCGAAGAGCTGGACGGAGTATCTGAATCTCATCGGCCTGGATAAGCTGTTGGATGCGGCCCGACGGGGGAGGAGCATTTATGACGATTGAGACGAAAGACTTCACGGCGTCGGAGCTTTTGTGCGTCATGAGCGCGCGCGCGCTCGAGGACGGCCAGGTGGTTTTCGCCGGCGTGGGGATTCCGCTGCTGGCCGCCACGCTGGCCCAGCGCCTCCATGCCCCGGGCGTGACGATTCTCTTCGAGGGCGGCACCATCGGTCCGCACGTCGTGCCCGGCCAGCTTCCGCCCACCACGAACGAGCAGCGCTGCACGCGCAAGGCGAACATGCTGGTGAGCATCACCGAGGTGCTGCTCCTGCTTCAGCGCGGCTACGTGGACGTGGGCTTCATGGGGGGCGCCCAGATCGATCAGTACGGAAACCTGAACAGTTCCTTCATCGGAAGCGCGGACGACCCTTCCGTGCGGCTGCCCGGCACGGGCGGGGGAAACGACATTTCGAGCCTCACCAGGATGATCGTGGCGATGCCGCAGGAAAAACGCCGCTTCGTGGAGAACGTGGATTTCATCACCAGCCCCGGCTATATCAGGGGCGGGACGTCGAGGCGCGACTCGGGCCTGATAGCTGGCGGCATGTACCGCGTGGTCACCGACTTGGCGATTCTGGGATTCGACGAGGAGACGGGCCGGATGCGCGTCGAGGCTTTGCATCCGGGCGTCACGCCCGAGAAGGTGCAGGAGAACACGGGCTTTGAACTCATCATGGATTCCTCGGTGGGAACCACGGAGCTGCCCACGGAAGAAGAGTTGGCTGCGCTTCGCCACCTGGATCCGGACAAGATATACACCGCATAACCATATGGAGCCGCTATGAGCGCCGAGTACAGAGAAAAAATTCTGGCCCAGGTCGACGCCCATCGGGACGATACAATCGCCCTGCTCGCCAAGCTCGTGCAGATACCGAGCGTGACAGGGGATGAGGAAGAGATTCAGGGCTACATCGCGAAATATCTGCGCGAGATGAACCTCGACGAGGTGGACGTCTGGGAATCGGACTGGGAGGAACTCAAAAAACACCCCGAGTACGTGCCCGTCACGAGGGGCTATGAGGGGAGGCCGAACGTTGTCGGTGTGCTCAAGGGCTCAGGCGGAGGCAGATCGCTCCTGCTGAACGGGCACACCGACACCGTCCCGAACGGCCCGGATGACGCTTGGGAACATGGACCTCTCTCGGCGGATATCGAGGATGGCCGCCTCTACGGTCGCGGCGCCTCGGACATGAAGAGCGGGGTGGCGGCCATCATCATGGCGGCCAAATGCTTCATTGCGACGGGTCTCAGGCCCAGGGGCGACGTAATACTCGATTTCGTCGTGGATGAGGAGTTGAGCGGCCACGGCACGCTCGACACCATCTTGCGCGGCTATACGGCGGATGCAGGGATTTGCTGTGAGACGAGTGGCAACGCCATCCAGCCTGGCTGCATCGGAAGAATCTGGTTCGAAATACTCGTTCGAGGCAAGGCGGCGGGCATCCAGCGAAGGTATCAGGGCGTAAACGCCATCGACCTGGGCTACAAGATCGTCCAGGCGGTGGCCGATCTCGAGAAAAAACGACTGGAGACGGTATCCCATCCGCTGTATCCGAAAATCATCGACGCGATCCCCTGCATGGTTGGCTCGATGGAGGCCGGGAGCTTCCCGAGCGCCTTCCCGGACACTTGCGTGCTCAAGGGCAGCCTCGCCACTGTCCCCGGAGAAGATCACGACGCGGCCAAGCAGAGCCTGGTCGATCAGGTGGCGCAGGCGGCCCAGGATGATCCCTGGATGAAAGATCACCCGCCGGAGGTGCGTTTCGTGGGGTATTACGCCGAATCGGCGGCTGTGGATGCCGAGCACCCAATCGTCAAGACGGTGGCGAACGCCTACCAGGAAGTATCGGGCAATACCCCTGAAATATCCGGGCGCCAGGGAGCGGCCGACACGCGCTTTTTGAACGGTTTCGCCGGCATCCCGACGGTGATCTTCGGGCCGGGTCCCACCACCCAGATGCACGCGAACAACGAGTGGGTGGCCGTGGAGGACGTGATCGACGCAACGAAAACGCTAGCTCTCTCCATTCTGGATTGGTGCGGAGCGGAATAAAAACCTAAGGGAATCGACATGTCAGGAACAGACGTGAAGTACGGAATCGCCATGCGGAACTTCACCGCATATCCAGAACTCCCCGACCCGGAGGCGCTCATCGAATACGGCGTCGCCATGGAGGAGTTGGGCTTCGAGTCCCTCTGGGTGTGGGACCACATTCTACTGGGCGTGGAGCCGCACTTTCCCATCATCGAGTCGCTGACGCTTCTGACGGCGGTGGCCGCGCGGACGAGCAAGATCAAGCTCGGCACGGGCGTGCTCGTCTTGCCTCTCAGGAACCCGCTCGTCGTCGCGAAACAGCTATCGAGCATCGACCAGATATCGAACGGCCGCCTCATCGTCGGCATGGCGTCGGGCTGGTACAAGCGCGAGTTCGACGCGGTGGGCGTGCCTTTCGAGAAGCGCGGCAACATCATGGATCAGAATATCGAGATCATCACGAGGCTGTGGACAGAGGACATGGTGCGCGCCGAATACGGACAGTACAACCTGAGAAATTCGGTCATGTTCCCCAAGCCCGTGCAAAGCCCGAGGCCGAGCATCCTCATCGGGGGTTACGTCGACCGCGTGCTCAAGCGCGCCGGAGAGAAGGGCGACGGCTGGCTCACCTACTTTTATACGCCCGAGAGTTTCACGAAATCCTGGGCTAAGGTATGCCGCTTCGCGGAAGAAGCCGGCCGCGACCCCGCCGAACTTGAGAGCACGAATCAGCTTCCCATCATGGTGGGCGATTCGCGCGCGGATATCGAGGAGCCGATGAACGAATGGCTCCACACGGAGTGGGACTAC
>JAPOYD010000135.1:10994-25634 GCA_026706735.1 Nitrospinota bacterium
TGGAGCGAGTCCACGGCAGAGAGCGCCGTCATGGGAAACGTCGATGAATGCGTGGCGCAGTTACAGGCCCATATCGACACCGGAGTGGATCGGCTCATTTTTGTTCCCTACAAATACGAGAAGGAACAGGTGGAAATCGTGGCGAAGGAAATCATCCCCCGTCTGAGAGCGGGGTAGGACAAGAAAATAACGCGCTGCCTCACGGGAGCAGAAAGATGCAGGTAACATCGAGAGCATGGGACAGCCTGGCTTCGGCTTCGGAGACGATTTTTGACGCCGTGGGTTACACTCCGCTGGTGAAGCTGGGACGAATCTCACAGGGGCTGGGGCCTGAGATTTTCGCCAAAATCGAATGGTATTCCCCCACGGGCAGCCTCAAGGATCGCATCTATGAGCAGATGATCTCCCGCGCCGAGACGCGGGGAGAATTGACGCCCGGCAAGGTGATTCTGGAGTGCTCGTCCGGCAACGCGGGCATCGCCTGCGCGGCGGCCGCCGCGGTCAAGGGGTATGCGTGCATCATCGTCATGCCGGAGTTGATGAGTCCTGAGCGCAAAAAGATGATTCGCGCATTTGGAGCGGAACTCATCACGACGCCGGGCGGAGAGAGCGACGTGGACGTGGCGCTTGCGCGCATGAAGGAAATGGCCGCAAGCGACCCCGGGAAATACTGGGTTCCCGCCGAATTCGAGAATATGGACAACGTGGACACGCACTACACCACTTCGGGTCCTGAAATATGGGAGCAATTGGGTGGCGATGTGGATGCGCTCATCGCTGCGGTGGGTACGGGCGGCTGGCTCACGGGCGTGGGGCGGTTTTTGAGGGAGAAAAACCCGAATCTCAAAATCTACGGCGTGGAGCCGACGGAATCGCCCTTGATCAGCGAGGGGATATGCTGCGGGCACGGCATTGCGGGAATCGGTGACGGCCTGATCCCCAACATTCTGGATTTGTCCATCATCGACGGAATCATCACCGCCTCTACGGAAGAATCGCTCCGCATGGCGAGACGCGCCTCGCGCGAGGAGGGTCTTTTCTGCGGGATATCTTCGGGCTGCAACTTGGCGGCGACGATAAAGTTCGCGCGCTCCTATCCCGAGGCCGGTCGAATCGTCACCATTTTCGGAGACTCGGGCCAACGCTATTTCTCCACCCCGCTTTGTCATGACGAGTCAGGCATGGAGGCGGCGCTGCAAGGCGTCGTCGAAGGGGACAGGGAGATGATGCTTCAAAAGTTCAGGTCCGCATGGGAGATCATAGAATAAGTTATTTCCTTCCATTTTAAGGCGCAAGGAATGGGTATACGAAAAAGAGCCTGGGATTCCTACAGGCGGTATTCGGACAACATTTTCGAAGCCATTGGGGGCACGCCCCTGGTTCGCTTGAACAAGGTGGGTGCGGACGTGGAACCTGAGGTCTACGCGAAGCTCGAGTGGTACTCGCCCTCGGGGAGTCTCAAGGATCGCATCTACTACAACATGCTCCTGAACGCGGAAGAACGTGGGGAACTGAGAGCCGGCATGACGGTGCTCGAATGCTCCACCGGCAACGCAGGCATCGCGTGCGCGTTCGTATCCGCGGTGAAGGGCTATTCCTGCGTCGTCGTCATGCCGGAGGGTATGAGCGATGAGCGAAAAAAACTCATGCGCGCCTACGGGGCCGATTTGGTGTTTACGCCGGGCGGGGAGAGCGACGTCGATTTGGCACTCGAGAAACTCGAAGAAATCCGCGCGGCTTCGCCCGAGCGATACTGGGTTCCCGCCCAGTTCGACAACCTCGACAACAACGAGGCGCACTACCTCACGACGGGGCCCGAGATTTTCGAGCAGCTGGACGGGCGCGTCGACGCCGTCGTGGCGTCGCAGGGAACGGGCGGCTGGGTGAGCGGCGTGGGGAAATTCCTGCGCGAAGACAACCCCGACGTGAAGCTCTATGCGGTGGAGCCTCAGGAGTGCCCGCTCCTGAGCCAACGGGGCTGGGGGCCACACGGAATCGAGGGTATCGGGGACGGCTTTGTGCCCAAGGCGCTAGACCTGTCGCTGCTTACGGGCATCGTGACGACGACGACGGATGAGTCGGTCGAAATGGCGCAGCGCCTCGCGCGCGAGGAGGGGATTTTCTGCGGCATCTCCTCGGGCTGCAACGTGGCGGCGGCCGTCAAGCTGGCCCGTAGGCATCCTGAGCTGGCCAACATCGTTACGAACATCAACGACACGGGACAGCGCTATTTCACTACCGCCTTGTGCGGGGAGGAAAAACACGTCGAGATTCCCGAACGCGACCACCATGTAGACCCATACAGCGCGGCGCAACTCGATCGGTATTCGAGTGAATGGGAAATCATCACCTAGTATCCAACGTGGGTAAGACAGATGGTTTATGCCCAGATTCTGATTAACAGCATTCTCCTGGGAGGTATATACGCCTGTATCGCAGTCGGCTTCTCGCTCGTCTGGGGCGTGATGAACATCCTCAACATTATGCACGGCACGTTTTTGATGCTGGGCGGCTACGTCACGTTCTGGATGTTCAAGCTCTACGGCGTGGACCCGTTTTTATCTCTACCTGTCTCAGCCGTGTCCATGTTCTGCGCCGGCTACGTCGTGCAGCGCGGACTGATCAACAAGATCGTACGCGCACCCATGTTCATGTCCCTGATTCTCACCTTCGGCCTTCAGTTGCTCGTCGTGAGGCTGGCGATATATTTCTTCACCGGTGATTTCAGGTCCGTGCAGCCCTCCTATGCGGGTTTTTCGATTCCCTTCATGGGGCTTTCCATCCCCTTCGTGCGGATTTCCATATTCGTGCTGGGTGTCCTCCTCACGAGCATTCTTTTCTGGTTCATGGGGCACACGCGCACGGGCCGGGCCATACGCGCGACACGGATGGATTTGGACTCCGCTCAGTTGATGGGCGTCGACATCGGCAGAATCTACGCCATCACCTACGGGATTGGTGCGGCAGCCGCAGCCACGTCGGGTTCTCTCGTGAGCGTGGGTTTCGCCATATCGCCGGTAAGCGATGTGGAGTTCCTCTCGAAATCCTTCATCATCTGCACCATCGGGGGCCTCGGCAACATCACGGGAGCGCTTGCGGGGGGACTGATCCTGGGCCTTGCCGAGAATTTCGGGGCACTGTATCTCGGCCCCGGTCTGCAAAACGCCATCGGCTACGTGCTCTTGATTCTGGTGCTCTTCATCAAGCCATCGGGCCTGCTGGGCAGAAAGGGTTTCGAATAGCATGTTCAGACCCTGGTCCCACATTCAATGGTTCGCCATGGGAGCGGGCGTGCTCGCCCTCATCCTCTTGCCCTCGTTCGTGGAAAACGACGAGATCAGAAAGTGGATGGATATCCTGATGGTGGCCATCCTGGCGGTGAGCTGGAATTTCATCGGCGGCCTGACGGGTTATCCCTCTTTCGCGTCGGCCGCCTTTTTCGGGCTGGGGGCCTACACGACGGCCATCCTCATGAACGCCGGGTTCAATTTTTTCATCACGCTGGGGATCGGCGCCTGTTTGGGCGCTCTCGTGGCGCTCGCCCTTGGCGTTCCCATATTGAGGTTGAGGGGCCACTACTTCGCCATCGCCACCTTTGGCGTGGCGGAGTTTTTCCGCGAACTGGCGGATAACCTGCGCATCACCGGCGGGGGGGATGGCATCAACCTTCCCCAGATTACAGGCGGGCCGGATTACTTCACACGCTTTTTCTACTTCTCCATGCTCGGGGTGGCCGTGCTTGCGATTCTCACGCAGTACTTCGTCACGCGGCACCGCCTGGGTTATGGTCTCGTCGCCATCCGGGAGAACGAGGACGCGGCCGCCATGACGGGCGTGGATACGACGAAATACAAGATCATCGCCTTCGTGCTCTCCTCCATTTTCCCCGCGATGGGGGGTGGTGTGTACGCCTACCGCGCCGCGTTTCTGGAGCCCATCGACGTATTTGACGTTTTGTTCTCCATCAAGGCGATCGTGATGTCGATGCTCGGTGGAGTGGGGACGGTAATGGGCCCGCTCGTGGGCGCGTTGATGATGGAATACCTGTCGGATTACCTATGGGGGGCGTTCACGGAATTCCATAGCGCATTTTTGGGGATTATCATCGTGCTGGTCGTTTTGTTCATCCCGCGCGGCCTGATGGCCGTCTCGCAGGAAGTGAAGAGCCGCGGGTGGGTGTCATTGGGCGTGATTCTCAAGAGCAACATACAGAGGTTCAGGGTGTGAGCGAAACACTTTTGGAGGGCAGGGGTGTCACGAAGCGATTCGGCGGACTCACCGCCGTTTCGGCTGTGGATTTCACCGTGCAAAAAGGAGAGATCCTGGGCGTCATCGGTCCCAACGGCGCAGGAAAGACGACGCTCCTCAATTGCATCACGGGCCTCGACCCGGCGAACGAGGGCGAGATTCTCTTTCGCGACGAGCGCATCGAAACCATGAAACCCCATACCATCACGAGAATGGGAATCGCGCGGACATTTCAGATCGTCCAGCCTTTCGCGGGCCTCGCGGTGCGAGAGAACGTTGTGATGGGCGCGCTCTTCGGCTCTCAGAAATCGAAAAAAGAGGTGAAGCGTGCACAGGAACTCGCCGATGAAATGCTGGCGTTCGTGGGGCTGAGCGATAAGGCCGCGCAACTCGCCTCCCAACTTACACTCGCTGAGAGAAAGCGCCTGGAATTCGCCAAATCCCTGGCCACGGAGCCGGAGGTGTTGCTCCTCGATGAGGTGAATGCGGGTCTCAACACGACGGAAATCGAGAACGCCATTTCCCTCATCCACAAGGTGAGAGAGCAGGGTGTGACCATCCTGGTGATCGAGCATTTGATGAAGGTGATCACGGACCTCTCGGATCGCGTCGTAGTCTTGCATCACGGAGAGAAGATAGCGGAAGGCTTGCCGCGAGAGGTGACGAGCGATGAGCAGGTCATCAAGGCCTATCTGGGCGAAAAATACGTGGCGATGATGAAAAAACTGGACGAGGAGTCCTAGAGGTGGCGACGGGTGGTTCTCACGACGGCGCGAGCCTCCTGGAGGTGAGTGGCCTGACGGGCGGGTATGACGACGTGCAGGTTCTGTGGGGCATCGATCTGAACGTGCGTGAAGGCGAGATTGTCGCCATTGTCGGCAGCAACGGCGTGGGAAAATCCACGTTCCTGCGGATGCTTTCGGGGGTGCTCCCGCATCGGGCGGGCACGATAACGCTCGGTGGCGAGTCCCTGGAGGGAATGGCGCCGGAGGGCATCGTCGCCAAAGGGATTTCCCACGTACCCGAAGGCCGCAGGCTCTTCGCCGCCATGAGCGTGGAGGAGAATCTTTTGATGGGCGCCTATGCGCGGAGAATGGCGGACCAGGAATTGGCGGCGGATTTGGAGAGAGTCTATGGGTTTTTTCCGCGGCTGGCGGAGCGCAAATCCCAGCTTGCCGGGAGCATGTCCGGCGGAGAGCAACAGATGTGCGCGATCGCCCGGGGATTGATGGCGCGTCCCAGGCTGCTCTTGATCGATGAGCTTTCCCTGGGGCTTGCACCCAGGCTGGTGGAGGAGTTGTGCGGCTTCGTCCGGCAGATCAACGAGGAGGGCGTCGCTATCATCCTGGTGGAACAGGACGTGTTGACCGCGTTCGAGCTCGCGAGCCGGGCGTATGTTTTCGAGACCGGGCGCGTAACGATCTCCGGCACGTCGGATGAGCTCCTGGCGAATCCTCAGGTGAAAAAAGCGTATCTGGGCATGTAGCCCATTTTCATATACTCTGTCTGGAATCAACTTGTACAAATATTGTGTGAGAACCGAAGACGGAAGAGGTAGCACTCAACTTATGAGGAGGTAAATCATGAGAAGGCGGAATTTGTTGTTTCTCATCGCAGCAGTCTTGTTTGTCACTTTCGGCGTAACGGGCCTGCGGGGTCTGGACGGCGCTCAGGCGGCGGAGATCAAGTTCGGCGCCGCCTTGCCGCTCACGGGTCCGCTCGCCACCGAGGGGAAAAAACAGCAGGCGGGTTATGAAATCTGGCGCGAGCGCGTCAACAAGGCGGGCGGCATCAACGTAGGCGGCAAGAAGATGAAAGTGAAGATCGTCTACTACGATTACGAGAGCAAGACGCCGACGGCCACCAAGCTCGCCGAGCGGCTCATTACCAAGGAGAAGGTGGACCTCCTGCTGGGCCCGTTCGGAAGCGGGGCGACGAAATCCGTCGCCGCGATTACGGAGCGCTATCAGGTTCCCCTCATCGCGCCGGTGGCGAGTTCCGAGCCGATTTTCGACCAGGGCTACAAATATCTCTTCGGCCTTCTGGCGCCGAATGCGTATTTGCCCAACAACTTCCTGACGCTCTTGAAAGAGCAAAAGCCACAGCCTAAGACCATCGCGTTCGTGACGCGCAACGACTTCTTTCCGCGCGCCGTCACGAGGATGATCAGGGCTGCGGCGAAAAAGCAAGGCTTCACGGACGTCTACTACGCCGAATTTCCGAAAGATTCGAAGGACATGTCCACCTGGCTCACGATCGTGAAGGGCAAGAATCCAGACGTGCTCATGGTGGCCGGCTATCTTCCCGACACGCTCCTCGCCACCAAGCAGGCGAACGAGCTGGGCGTGAAGCCCAAAATCCTGTTCACCATGGTGGGTCCGGTTTACGCGCAGTTCACGGAATCGCTCGGCGCCACGGCCAACAATATCCTGACCGCCGCGTGGTGGGGCGAGGCGCTCGATTACAAGGGCGCCTTCATCGGCTCGGCGCGGGATTTCGGAAAGATCTGGCGCGCCAAGTTCAAGCAGGAGCCGGACTACGTCGCTGCGGCGTCGACGGCCGCGGGCATCGTCGCCCAGAAGGCCATCGAGGCGGCGGGCACGCTGGACAAGAAGAAGGTTCGCGACGCCATTGCGAACACCAACCTGAAAACCTTCTTCGGTCCCGTGAAGTTCGACAAGCTCAACATGAACGCGGCCAGCGCCATCGTCTTGTTCCAGGTGCAGGACGGAAAACGCAAGACCGTGGGGCCAAAGAGCGTGGCGAACGCGAAGTTCAGGTATCCGAGATAGTTTCAGGCCGGGTCGAGGAGCGTCGCGTGAGTAGCGCGGCGTTCCTGAGCCAGGCTTTGTGGGGGTTTCATGCCGACGATCCGCCAGTTGGCCGACAACGAGGTGCCCGAGGCGGCGCGAGAACTCGTAGAACGCGTCAAGACGCGCGAGAAGCGCGTTTTCGGCATCGACACGCTCTCGAACATCTGGCGCTCCATGACCCACCATCCCGATTACATGAAGGCGAACTGGGAACGCTCGCGCGCCACGATGCAGCGCGGGGACGTGCCTCCTTTGGTCAAGGAGATGGTCGCCTCGGCGGTTTCCATCGTCAATGCGTGTGAATACTGAATCGACTCTCATATCGCCGCGGTCATGCGGATGGGGGTCGATGAGGTGGGAATCACGGAGTTGATCGGGTTGACGGATCATGTCTCGGGGATGAACAAGGTCGCTTTTGGTCTTTTGCTGGAGGATGCGGATACGCCGCCTCTTCTGCCATACCCGGAAGAAGAGGAGATAGACCCGGTTGTCCGGGAACTGGTGGGCGAAGTGGCTGAGGTGGAGTCGACGCGCCTGGGTAGAGATGGCGTGCCGTGCTATTGGCGCTGTCTGGCCCGAAACCGGCATTATTTCGAATCGACCTGGAACAAGCACAAGCTCTTGCTCGATGGAGGTGTTCTCGAAAAAGGGGCCAAGGCGGCCGTGGGTTTTGGGGTTAGCGCCACCAACGGGTCCAGGTATTTTATACGATATTTTCATACATATCTGGTGAATCTGGGCTGGGACCCGGGGCGAATCCTGGAGATTCTCGGGGTTGTGGATCACTACAACAGTTTCAACTCCCTGGCGACGGGGATGCAGATCGAATCCGACATCAGGCCATGATTCGTGAAACACTGAAGGAGAGCGCCGTGTGGGCGCGGCTTTTGACGAAGCGGAATTTTTAGAATAGGGCAGGACATGGAATTTTTACGCGCTGCATCGGTGGATGAGGCATTGGCGGCTGCGCGCGATGGCGCCGCATTCGTCGCGGGCGGCACGAACCTCGTGCCGGATGTGCTTTTCGGGCGCAAGAAAATTGCGCGCGCGGTGGACATCAGCCGCCTGGATGAACTCCGCTTCATCGAGGAGGCGGACGGAAAGATCAGAATCGGCGCGCTGGCGAGTGTCACGGACTTGCTGGAATCTGAACTTATACGCACGGCGGCCTCGCCTTTGTATGAGAGCGCACTCGAATTCGCGGGTCCTTTGGTGAGAAACCGGGCGAGCGTGGCGGGCAACCTCATGGACGCCTCGCCCGCCGCCGATTTGGCCCCGCCTTTGCTGGTGCAGGACGCCGTCGTCGAATTGGCCTCGGCGGAAGGTGAACGCGCCCTGCCCCTTTCGGAATTCTTCCTGGATTACCGGAAAACCGCCGTTCGGCCGGAAGAACTCATGAAGGCCATCGTCATCGAGCCGCTGGGGCAAGAGGGTCGTTGCGCGTATTACAAACTCCAACTCAGGCGCGCGATGGCCATCGCCGTCGTGGGTGTGGCGGTCGTTCTCCGGATGAAAGGAAGCGTTTGCGCGGAGGCCGCCATCAGCCTGGGGGCAGTGGCCGCGGTGCCGTATCGTGCACAGGCGGCGGAGGCGTGTCTGTGCGGGAAGGAAATCGGAGTAGCGGAGATCGAGGCGGCGGCAGAGGCCGCGGAAGATAGCGCTCGGCCCATTGACGACGTGCGGGCGAGCGCGGCGTACCGGAAGAAAATGTGCGGCGTCCTGGTTCGCCGTTTGTTGAAAAAAGCGCTGGGAATGCCGCAGCCCGTGGCTGTGTGATGAACAATTTGGATCATGGGTGAGCAGACAATGAGTGCTTATAAAATAAATTTGTGTGTTAACGGTAAGGACGAAACCCTCGATGTGCAGGGGGATGAGACGCTCCTGCGCGCGCTCAGGCGGATTGGCTACGTCGAGGTGAAACTCAGTTGCGAGGGCGGCGATTGCGGCGCGTGTGCCGTATTGCTCGACGGCGTGGCGGTGAACGCCTGTCTCATGTTTGCCGCGCAGGCGGACGGTTCCGAGATCACCACCGTGCGCGGCATCGGAACGGAAGACGATCTCCACCCGGTTCAGGAACAGCTTATCGAAAAAGGAGGCGTGCAGTGTGGGTTCTGCACGCCGGGAATCGTCGTATCGGCGAAGGTGCTGCTGGATGAGAATCCAGAGCCCACGCGCGAGGATATACAGCGCGGCCTCGCCGGAAACCTTTGCCGCTGCACGGGCTACAAGAAGATTTTCGAGGCGGTATCGGCCGCCGCCCGTCAGGTGAACGAAGGAGACGGTTCATGAGCACGCGCGTCGTCGGCCAGCCTCATCCCATCATCGACGCCGTGGAGAAAGTATCCGGCGCCACGATTTTCATCAACGATCTGGAGCTTCCCGGCGCGCTCACCGGCTTGGCGCTCAGGAGCCCCCATCCGCATGCCAGAATATTGAATCTCGACACCTCGGCCGCGGAGCGCTTGGCCGGCGTCGCCGTCGTTCTTTCGAAAAACAACACACCGAACGCCCCATTCGGCATCAATCACAAGGATGAAGCCGCGTTTTGCCGCGAGAAGGCCCGTTATGTGGGGGATGAAGTCGCCGCCGTGGCCGCTGCGGACGAGGAAACGGCGCGCGAGGCGCTTTCGCTCATCCGCGTGGATTACGAGGTTTTGCCCACGGTTGCGGACCCTTTCGCCGCGCAGGAGCCGAATGCGCCACTCGTCCACGATTCCGTCACCGGCAACATCGCGAACGAGTTTCACATCAAGCGCGGTGAGATAGACGAAGCGTTTGATGCGGCGGATGCCGCGTTCGCGGATGAATTCCACACCCATCTCGCGCACCAGGCCTATATCGAACCCACGGGTTGCGCTGCGCAGTGGCATCCGGGCGGGAAAATCTCCGTCTGGGGTTGTCTGCAGTCGGTGTTTCTGATTCGCACCTTCATGCTGGGGCCCGCCATGGGCATGTCCCCCGATGATTTTCGCGTGACGCAGACCAAGCCGGGCGGAGCATTCGGCGGCAAGCTGGACGTGAAGGCGGCTCTCATGGCGGCGATGCTGAGCCGGGCGGCGGAAAAGCCGGTCAGATTCATGATGAGCTTGGAAGAAGATTTAATCGCCATGCGCCCGAGGATGCCCGTGCACATCTCCCTGGAATCCGCCTGGAAGCGCGACGGGACGCTCGCGGGCAAGCGCGTCAGGATCGTGGCGGAAAACGGCGCTTACAGCTCGCTGTCGCCCGCCATCATGAGTTCCATCGCGCTCAGGACGGATAATCTCTACAAAACGCCCGCCGCCGAGATTCAGGGAAAGCTCGTCTACACGAACATCATTCCCTCGGGCCAGATGCGGGGATTCGGCAACGTGCAGGCGACGTACGCCTGGGAGAGCCATCTCGACAACGTGGCCGATAGCCTGGGCCTGGATCCGGCCGAACTTCGCCTCAAGAACTACACCGAAAAGGGCGACGTCTCGCTCCACGGCTGGAAGATAGCGAGTTGCGCCGTAGCCGACGCCACGAGGTACGTGGTGGAGGAGATGGACTGGAAAGCCAAGCGCGCCCGGGGCGGAAAGGGGCGCGGCGTGGGTCTCGCGAGCTGCATTCATGTTTCGGGCAACAAGGGCTTTTCCGTAGAACTGGGTCCCGATGACACCGACCCCTCGAGCGGCGTGGTCCGGGTGGATGAGGAGGGAAAGGTCGAGATCTGGTCGGGCGAGTCGGACCTGGGCCAGGGGGCCACGAGCGTGATGGCCTACATCGCCTCCGAGGTCATGGGTATCCCCGTGGAGCGGTTCAGGGTCCCGCCCACGGATACGGGCTACATGCCCTTCGGCATGGGCGCGTTCGCGAGCCGCATCACCCTGATTGGCGGCAACGCCGTGAAACTCGCCGCCGAAGATGCCCGCAGGAACCTCTTGGACGCGGCGGCGGAGTTCATGGAAATCCCCGCGGATGAACTCGAAATCGTGGAGGGAGAGGTTCGGGCGAAGGCATTGCCCGAGCGGAAGATGTCTGTGGGCGAGGTCGTCAGGCGGGCCGGGAGCGTCATCGAGGGCAACGGAAAGTGGCTGGCCGGGGGAGACGTGCTCGACAAGGAAAAATACGGGAATCCCTCGACCACGTATTCCTTCAGCACTCATGGCGCCGAGGTGGAAGTGGACATGGAGACGGGCGTCGTCACCATCTTGGGGATTTGCTGCGGCCACGATCCGGGCCGGGTGATCAACAGGCTGGGCGCGGAGGGCCAGGTCGAGGGCGGCGCGGTTCAGGGAATGAGCTTCGCGATGATGGAGGGACTCGCGCCGCTGGAGGGGCATCTGCGCGGAAAAAATTTCCACGACTACCTCATCGCCACCTCGATGGACGCCCCGCCGATAGAGCATGATTTCTTCGAGTCGATGGACCCTTACGGCCCCTACGGCGCGAAGGGGCTGGCCGAGGTGGCGATCAACCCGATCACGGCGGCGATTTGCAACGCCATCTACCATGCGACGGGCGGCGCGCGGATACGCACCCTGCCCGTCAGCCCCGAGCGCGTACTCGAAGCTATCGAAGAAGCAAGGAAGTAACGTACTGCCCGGTTTCCCCGAATTTCGTTCGAATCCCCAGGTGGACTCATGGAAAATCTCTCCTGCGACGTAGCGATTCTGGGCGGCGGTCCCGCCGCCATGACGGCGGCCATCGCCGCCATGGAGAGCGGCGCGGACGCGCTCCTGGTCTGCAAGCAGTCCCCCGGGAATTCGGGGAACATCGTCATGGCGCGGGCGGGGCATTCGGCGAATTTCGCGCCTGAGGACAGCGCGGCGCTGTTCCTGGAGGACACCCTGGAAGGAGGAGCGCACTTGAATCACCCCGACGTCGCCGACGCCATGTGCGTGGATTCCGCCGCCCGGATTCGCGACCTCTACGACTGGGGAATCCCTTTCATCACGCGCGAGGACGGCTCGTTCGATCTCCACCCCCAGGGCGGGCACAAGCGGGATCGCGGGGTCTACCCGGTCAGGAACTGGGGCGTGGAGGTGGCGAGGCCGCTGCGCAAAAAGCTCGACGCCGACGGGGCCCGGATACTGGAAAACGTCATGGCGGTGGATTTGCTCGTGGAGGAGGGGGTCTGCCGGGGGGTTATCGGCTTTCACACGAGGAGCGGGGCGATTTACGCCATTCATGCCCCCGCCACCGTGCTGGCCACGGGCGGGGCGGGGCAGATATATGCCGAGAACACGAACGCGGGCGGCATCACGGGAGACGCCTTCGGGATGGCGCTGCGGGCCGGCCTGGCGCTCTCGGACATGGAGTTCGTCCAGTTCTACCCGGCCGTCATCAAGCGGCCCGAGAGCAACATGGTCGTGGCGCCCACGCTGTTCCCGCTCGGCGCGCGCTTTTTGAACCGCGACGGCGAGGACATTCTGCGCGACGTGCCCGGCGGCGGCGAGGCCACGCGCGACCTCATGGCGCGGGCGGTCTACCTCGAACTCATGGGGGGCGGCGGGGTGGAGGGCGCCGTGCAGATGGACCTCTCCGGCATATCGATGGCGGATCTGGAGCATTTCGCGCCCGACAACCTCAAGCTCTTCGCCAGGCGGGGCGTCTCGCCCCACAGCAGCGACATCTACGTCACGCCGAAGGCGCACTTCTTCATGGGCGGGGTGCCGATCGACGGCGCGGGTGCTACGGCCATGCCGGGCCTCTACGCGGCGGGGGAGGCGAGTGCTGGCGCGCACGGGGCGAACCGCCTCTCGAACAACGCCTTCACCGAGGCCCACACGCTGGGCTGGCGCGCGGCGAAGGCGGCCGCAGATTATGCGCGTCGCATGAACGGGGCAGCGATAAACCCCGCACTCGCGCGGCGTCATGCCGACGCGCTCACGAAGCGGGCGGGCAGGCTGAACCGCGCGGTGGAACTCACCCGCGAGATCAAGCGCGTCTGCTGGGAGAACGCCGGCATCGTGCGCGAGGGCGGCCTGCTCGAAGAAGCGCGGTCGGAACTCGCCGGTATCGAGCGCGGCCTCGCCGCCTGCGGGGGGAGCGAACCCGCGCGGCTGGTGGAGGCCGTGGAGGCGGAGAACATGTGCCTGAGCGCGCGGGCGGTGGTGGAGAGCGCCCTCACGCGGGCGGAGAGCCGCGGCGCGCACTACCGGACCGATTATCCCGAGGCGGATGAGGCGAATTGGCGGGTGAACGTTTTCGTGAAAAAAAATGAAAATGACTTTTCGGCTTCTACCCTCCCCGTCGGCTCGATTTCGCCGTAAAATCCCTGAACCCTTTTATTATCAGTTATTTGACGCCTAATAAAATTGTTTTTATTTGTCTGAATTTATCTATATTTATCCAATTTTGCGGAAATTCACACTTTTTCGGAAAAAAAGCGGCCCATGGTATCGCACGAAGATCCTGCCACGCGCTCCCGCCCCCCCGGTGACGGCAGTTGCGGGGAAATGCGGGGCGTGTCTGGCCCGGCGATTTCCAGGCGTCGCCTTCGACAGGCCTCAGGGCAGGCTCTCGATACGGCTCGCAAGCGCCTGTTCGGGATGAGGGGGGAGTGGTTGTTGAGTGCTCTGCAAAGGGTTGGACCATCCCTCACGGAACATTTTACGAGGCGCGCGCGCTTTTTTTATACTCACGCAAGCCTACGCGAGGATTCTATCGACCCGACTCCGGGGAGATACGCGTGACGACGTACGAATACCTCAACCTCATCGCCTCCTACGGCGGCCTCGCACTCATCTACCACGGCATCCGCGTCATGTCGAAGAACGCCGACATGCGCTCCGCCGAATCCGAACGCAAGCACAACGAGGCGATGACCGACTCCGCTCGCAGGCACAACGAGTTCATGGTTGAATCCCAGCGCAAGCACGATGAGGCGATGGCCAGGCACGAGGAGGCGATGGTCGACTCCGAACGCAGGCACGAGGAAGCCATGGCCGATATCCGCCGCAGGGAGGAGGAAGGCATCCGCAGGCACCAGGAGTCGATGGCCAGACACGAGGAGTCAATGGCGTCCCTGCGTGAACTCATCGACGGGCAGGCGGAAAGCCGCATGGCCCTGCGCGAACTCATCCACGAGCAGGCCGAAAGCCGGATGGCCCTGCGCGCGCTCATCGAGCGAACCGGGTGACCTGACCGATACGGAAGTGTTTGACGAAGGGCGGCTTCCCTTCTTATGGTATCAAGCGAACGCGAGGATTCTATCGACCCGACTCCGGGGAGATACGCGTGACGACGTACGAACTTATCAGCATCATCGCGGCCTTCCTCAACGTCATCGCCACCTACGGCTATCTGGCCCTCATCTACCACGGCATCCGCACGATGGAGCAAACTTACGAAGAGCTCTATGGGGACTGCGAGCGCAAGCACGACGAGACGATGGCCGATATCCGCCGCAGGAGTAGAGTCCGAACGCAAACACGATGAGGCGATGGCGTCCCTGCGCGTGCTCATCGAGCGAACCGGGTGAACGAATCCTCCTGCCCCCCTTGCCGTGAACCCTCCTTGTCGGGGCTGTTGAAAAAGTCCTTCCCGCTCGAAATTCACCACCGCCGTCATTCCGGCGCATGCCGGAATCCAGGGAATTTGGTTTTGGCTTTAT
>JAPOYD010000120.1 GCA_026706735.1 Nitrospinota bacterium
GCAGCATCGTGGCGGATCCCAAAGAAATCACCCAATGATAACGTAAAATGCGTCTCGACCAGTTTTTGCGCTACAGCCGTCTGGTCAAGCGCCGTCCCCTCGCCAAAAGCATGGCGGACGGGGGTGCGGTGGAAATCGAGGGAAAAACGGCCAAAGCCTCTTCCCGGGTGGAAATCGGGGATGTGTTGAGGCTTAAGTTAGAGAACAAGACCCTGCGCATCCGCGTATTGGGGGAGGCGAGGCGCAATCTGTCGAAAAAAGACGCCGCAGGCCTCTTCGAGATTCTGGAGGAATCCGCTCACGCTCCCGGTGAGAGGGAGAGCCTTTCGGGCGCCCCGATGGATTTTTTGAAGCGCGCCTGAGTTCGCCCTTGCCCTTTCCCGGAAAGACTGCTAGTTTTACCGGAATTTCCCGGCTGATGCGTCGCCGGGCGGAAATGACATGGTGACATGGAAATTCCCCTTTAATGCCGTCCCGTGAGGCGGCGAAGGAGGAAACGCGGATGCTTGCCATTTTCTCGCCTTTTCTTCGAACTCCATGCCCACAGGGCATGGAGTTTTTTTTGTTCCTTTTTGACGAACAACCGCCCGAAGGCCGGATTTCGCTTTGACGATGAAACAACTCGACGCCGAGCAGTTGAGACGCACCTTGAGGCGTCTCTCGCATGAAATTCTCGAACGAACGGCCGATCTGTCGGACCTGGTGTTCGTCGGCATCCGTACGAGGGGCGTGCCTCTCGCGGAGAGGCTGGCCCGGGAGCTTCAGTCTCTCGTGGGCGTGCATCCGCTCGTGGGCGCGCTCGACGTGACGCTCTACCGCGACGACCTGAATCAGGGGGGCGGGGTGAGAACCAGCCTCAAGAAAACGGATCTTCCCTTCTCGTGCGAGGGCAAGGACGTCGTCTTGGTCGACGACGTGCTCTACACGGGCCGCACGGCGCGCGCCGCCCTGGCCGCGCTCGTGGGCTTCGGCCGCCCCCGCAGGGTGCGGCTCGCCATCCTGGTGGACAGGGGAGGACGCGAACTGCCCATCCGCGCCGATTTCGTGGGGAAGAACATCGAGGCGGTCCATCCCGAGGAGGTGCGGGTGCATCTGGAGGAGACCGACGGCCTGGACGCCGTTTTCAAGCGATAAAGGAGCCCGGTGGCCCGGGCGTTACAGGGGGGGATGATATGAACATGGAGAGATACCGAAGAAAGGATTTGCTCTCGATCCGGGAGCTCGAACCGGAGGAAATATCGTTTCTGCTCGATCAGACCGATTCGTTTCGTGAGATCAACGAACGCGACATCAAGAAAGTGCCCACGCTCCGGGGAAAGACCATCGTCAACCTGTTCTTCGAGAACAGCACGCGCACGCGCGCTTCGTTCGAAATCGCGGGCAAGCGCCTCTCGGCGGACGTCATCAACCTCTCGGTCTCCACGAGTTCGGCGGCCAAGGGGGAAACCCTGCGCGATACGGCGAGGAACATCGAGGCGATGGCCACCGACGTGCTCGTCGTCCGGCACTGGGCGTCGGGCGCGCCCGCCTATCTGGGCAGGGAACTCGATTGCGCCGTCGTGAACGCGGGCGACGGCTGCCACGAGCACCCCACGCAGGCGCTGCTCGACCTCTACACCATCAGGGAGCACAAGGAGAAGTTCAAGGGCCTGAACGTCTCCATCGTGGGGGACATCGCGCACAGCCGCGTGGCGCGCTCGAACGTGGCCGGCCTCCTGAAGCTGGGCGCGAACGTCACCTTCTGCGGCCCCTCCACGATGCTGCCCGCCGAAGTCGACTGCCTGGGCGCGCGGGTGACGACGAGTCTCGATGAGGCCATCGACGGGGCGGACGTGCTCATCGCGCTCAGAATCCAGCTGGAAAGGGGCGCGGGCAGCGCCTTCCCCAGCGCGCGCGAGTACGCCAACACCTACGGGATTACCAAGAAGAAGCTCCAGGGGGCCAAGCGCGACCTGCTCATCATGCACCCGGGGCCCATCAACCGGGGCGTGGAGATGTCCCCCGACGTGGCCGACGGGCCGTTCTCCGTCATCCTGGAACAGGTCGAATACGGCGTCGCCTGCCGCATGGCGATTCTCTATCTCCTCTCGGTGAAAAAAGAAGAAGAACCGGGGGATGCGGAGACGGAAGAGGCGGACGCCGCGCCGAAAAAATCGCGGGAGGAGGTGCGAGATGCCGTTGCTCATTAGAGGGGGCCGCCTCATCGACCCTGCAGACGGCGTCGATGAGAAATGCGACATCCTGATCGAGGAGGGTAAGGTCGCGCACCGGAAGAAGAACATCCTGCCGCGCGGCGGGGATGAAATCATCGACGCGGCGGGGCTCGTCGTCGCGCCGGGGTTCATCGACATGCACGTCCACTTCCGCGAACCGGGGCAGGAGTACAAGGAAGACATCGAGAGCGGCACCCGCGCCGCCGCGGCGGGCGGCTTCACCGGCGTGGCCTGCATGGCGAACACAGACCCGGTGAACGACACGAGCTCCATCACCGAGCGGATACTCAAGCGCGCGCGCGAGGTGGGCGCCTGCCGCGTGTTCCCCATCGGCTCGGTTTCGGTGGGACTCGAGGGCGAGGAGCTGAGCGAGATGGCCGAGCAGATAGAGGCGGGCGCGGTGGCCTTCAGCGACGACGGCGTGCCCGTCAAGACGGCGGCGCTGATGCGCGCAGCCCTCGAATACGCCGGAATGCTGGGGGTGAGCGTGCTCGATCATGCGGAGGATATGTCGCTCTCTTCGGCCAAGGTGATGAACGAGGGAGCGGTCTCCACCCTGCTCGGCCTCGCGGGCAACCCGGCGGCGAGCGAGGACATCTGCGTATACCGCGACATCCGCCTGGCGGAGCTGACCGGCGGCAGGCTCCACATTCTGCACATCTCCTCCGCGGGCGCGGTGGACCTGGTGCGCGAGGCGCGGGCGCGCGGGGTCCGCGTGACGGCGGAGGTGACGCCGCACCATTTCGCGCTTACGGACGAGGTGATTCACGGCTTCGACTCGGCCGCCAAGATGGCGCCGCCGCTGCGGGATGAGGCGAACAGACAGGCGCTGCTCGAAGGCTTGAAGGACGGCACGATATCCGCCATCGCTTCGGACCACGCGCCGCACTACGAGGCCGAGACCCAGAGGGAGTTCGACGCCGTGCCGTTCGGCATCGTGGGGCTTGAGACGGCCGTCTCGCTCGCGCTGGACAGGCTCGTCGGCGGGGGCGTGCTCACGCTGCCCGAGATGATCGCGAAGTTCACGGCGGGGCCGTGCGAGGTGCTGGGCCTGCCCCACGGCACGCTCAAGGAGGGCGCTCCGGGGGACGTGACGATTTTAGACCCCGAGCGCGAGATCACCGTCGACCCGGACGCGTTCGAGAGCAACGGCAGGAACACGCCGTTCGCGGGCTGGAAGCTCAAGGGGTGCGCCGTGGCCACGATCGTGGGCGGAGAGGTGCGGATGAGCAGAATTGAGGGCGAAATGAAAATCTCAGGTCTGGAGGCGCTCACCCCATGAAAGGACGAAAAATCAAACCGGCGCTCCTGGCCCTGGAGGACGGCAGAGTCTTCCGGGGCGCCAGTTTCGGGGCGGACGCGGACGCGGAAGGCGAACTCGTCTTCAACACGGCGATGACGGGCTACCAGGAGGTGCTCACCGACCCCTCCTACCGCGGCCAGATGGTGGTGATGACATACCCCCACATCGGGAACTACGGCGTCATCCCCGGCGATGAGGAATCCCGCCGCGTCTGGGTCGAGGCGTTCATCGTGAAGGAAGTCTGCAGGCGCCACAGCAATTTCCGCGCGAACGGGGACCTGGACTCCTACCTCAAAGAACAGGGAATTCCCGGTATCGAGGGCGTGGACACGCGCGCGCTCACGCGCCACATCCGGGAGGCGGGCGCACTGCGGGCGGTACTTTCTTCAAAAGATCTGGACGAATCGAGCCTCATCGCCCGCGCCAAGGCGAGTCCGGGCCTCGACGGGCGCGACATGGTGCAAGGCGTCACCTGCGAGGCCGCGCACGCCTGGGGCGAGAGAAAGGGCCGCCCGCTCTGCGTGGCCTACGACCTGGGGGCGAAGGACAACATTTTCCGGGAACTGGGCCGGAGGTTCGATCTGGAAATCGTGCCGGCTTCTGAGACCGCCGAGAGCGTGCTGGCGAGAAAGCCCGCCGCCGTTTTCCTCTCGAACGGACCGGGCGACCCGGCGGCGCTGGGCTACGTCGTCGAGAACGTCAAAAACATCATGGGCCGGGTGCCCGTCGTGGGCATCTGCCTGGGGCACCAGATCCTCGCGCAGGCCCTGGGCGGGCGAACGTACAAGCTCAAGTTCGGCCACCACGGGGCGAACCATCCCGTGCAGGATTTGAGCACCAAGAAGGTGGACATCACCTCGCAGAACCACTCGTTCGCCGTGGACCCGGAGAGCCTGCCCGCCAGCGTGGCCGTCACGCACTCGTCTTTGAACGACCAGACCTGCGAGGGTCTCAAGTCCGAATCCCCAAAGGTGTTCAGCGTGCAGTACCACCCCGAGGCCTGCCCCGGCCCGCACGACGCGGGCGCGCTGTTCGATGCGTTCTTCAGCTTCTGCGTGGGGGAGTGAAGGATGCGCGTGATGATTTTGTAGTAGGGGTCGCATATGGGGCTGTTGAAAAAGTTTCTGGAAGCGATTTTGAGTTTCGCGCACGCTTTTGAAGTTCACTCCCCCCTTGAGGGGGAGTCGGCAAGGCGAGGACAGAGTCCGAAGCCGCGCCGGTGGGGGGTAAAACGTGTTTGATCGCCATTCCGAATTATACCCCCCACCGAATCGGCCTTCGCCCAAGGGCTCGGCCTCTTCGACTCCCCCTCAAGGGGGGAGTGAAATTTGCCGCGCTCCTTTTGTGGGCTTTTTCAACAACCCCATATGCGGCCCCTACACGCCAATTGGTAACGCGATCCAAAAGGGTCTTCTTTCAATACCCTCTCAAGGGGGAGTGAGAGAACCCCCGGCATCAGGGAGTGGTTTTGGAGAAGGAATGATGAATTGACCGGCGAGAAGAAATCGTCAACTCAAATATGCAATGCCCTGTATTCACCTTCTTATTTAGAGCGAGTGGCCTGAAACATGCCGAAAAGAACGGACATATCGAAAATACTGATCATAGGCTCCGGCCCCATCGTCATCGGCCAGGCGTGCGAGTTCGACTATTCGGGCGCGCAGGCGTGCAAGGCCCTGCGCGAGGAGAGCTACGAGGTGGTGCTGGTGAACTCGAACCCCGCCACCATCATGACCGACCCCGAGATGGCCGACGCCACCTACGTCGAACCCATCACGCCGAAGGTGGTGGAGGAGATCATCAAGAAAGAACGCCCCGACGCCCTCCTGCCCACCATGGGCGGCCAGACGGGGCTGAACACGGCGGTGGCCCTGGCCGAGGGGGGCGCGCTCGACGCTTTGGGCGTGGAACTCATCGGCGCCAAGCTGCCCGCCATCCGCTGCGCGGAAGACAGGGACCTCTTCAAGCGGGCGATGCGCGAGATTGGCCTGGATCTCCCCCGGAGCGAGGTCGTCACCAACATGGCCGAGGGATGGGCGGCGGCGCGCGACATCGGTTTTCCGATCATCCTGCGCCCCGCCTTCACGTTGGGCGGCTCGGGCGGGGCCGTGGCGTTCACGGAGGATGAATTCGAGGAGAAACTCGCCTGGGCGCTTTCTGAAAGCCCGGTGGATCAGGTTTTATTGGAAGAAAGCGTCCTGGGCTGGAAGGAATTTGAACTCGAAGTGATGCGCGACTTGAAAGACAACGTGTCCATCATCTGCTCCATCGAGAACTTCGACCCCATGGGCGTCCACACGGGAGATTCCATCACCGTCGCCCCCGCGCAGACGCTCTCGGACCGCGAATACCAGACGATGCGCGACGCGGCCATCGCCTGCATCCGGAAAGTCGGGGTCGAGTGCGGCGGTTCGAACATCCAGTTCGGCCTGAGCCCCACCGACGGCCGGATGGTCGTGATCGAGATGAACCCGAGGGTGTCGCGAAGCTCCGCCCTCGCGAGCAAGGCCACGGGCTTTCCCATCGCCAAGATCGCCGCCAAGCTGGCGGTGGGTCTCACGCTGGACGAGATACCGAACGACATCACGCGGCAGACGCCCGCCTCCTTCGAGCCATCCATCGACTATTGCGTCACGAAGATACCGCGCTTCACCTTCGAGAAATTCCCCGAGACGCCGCCCGTCCTCGACACCCAGATGCGCTCGGTGGGGGAGGTGATGTCCATCGGCAGGACGTTCCGGGAATCGCTCATGAAGGCCGTCCGCTCGCTCGAGATCGACCGCTACGGTCTAGCGGACCCCAGGCCCGAGGAGCTCGAAAGATTATCGGAAAAAGAGTGCAAAGAATTGATTTCAAAAGGATTGAGAATACCAGGTCCGGATCGCCTCTGGACGATCGCCCGTGCGTACCGGGAGGGATGGACGGAAGAGGAGATATACCGCGCTTCGGGCGTCGATCCGTGGTTCCTTGCGCATCTGGCCGAACTCGTGGAACTGGAGGAAGACGCGGGCGCGACAGGCCTCCTGGAGGATGAGGCAACGCTTCGCTTTTTGAAGCAAAACGGTTTCAGCGATGCCGAAATCGCCGGAAGGCAGGGCGTTGAGGAAAAAGCGGTGCGCGCGGCAAGGCACCGCCTGGGGGTGCGGCCCGTCTACAAGCAGGTGGACACCTGCGCTGCGGAATTCGAGGCCCATACGCCCTATCTCTATTCCACCTACGAGCAGGAAGACGAGGCGCCGCCGACCGCGCGCGAGAAGATCATCATCCTGGGCGGTGGCCCCAACCGCATCGGGCAGGGCATCGAGTTCGACTACTGCTGCGTTCACGCCGTGATGGCGCTGGCGGAGGCCGGTTTCGAGGCCATCATGGTGAACTGCAACCCCGAGACGGTGAGCACGGACTACGACACGAGCGACAGGCTCTACTTCGAACCCTTGACGCTCGAAGACGTGCTCGAGATCATCCACCGCGAAAAACCCGCGGGCGTCATCGTGCAGTTCGGGGGGCAGACGCCGCTCAAGCTCGCAGTTGCGCTCAAGGAGGCGGGCGCGCCGATTCTGGGAACCTCGCCCGAGAGCATCGACCTGACGGAAGACAGGGATCGCTTCAGCCACCTGCTCAAGGAACTCCACCTCACCCAGCCGCCCTCGGGCACGGCCACGAACACCGGGGACGCGCTCGCGATCGCGAACGCCATCGGCTACCCCGTACTCATGCGGCCCAGCTACGTTCTCGGCGGCCGCGCCATGGCGCTCGTCCACGACGCGGACGAGCTCGCCGCCTACATGCGCGACGCCGTCCGCGCCTCCGCCGAGCGGCCGGTGCTCATCGACAGGTTTCTGGAGGACGCCGTGGAGGTCGACGTGGACGCGGTCTCGGACGGGGAGAACGTGATCATCGCGGGCGTGATGGAGCACATCGAGGAGGCGGGCATCCACAGCGGCGACTCGGCGTGCTCGATCCCCCCCTACACGCTGGGGCCCGACATCGTGGAGGAACTCAAGCGCCAGACGAGGATTCTGGCGAAATCACTGAACGTCGTGGGCTTGAACAACGTGCAGTTCGCGGTCCACAAGCGCCAGGTCTTCATCCTGGAGGTGAACCCGCGCGCGAGCCGCACGGTGCCCTACGTGAGCAAGGTCGTCGGCGTGCCCTTCGCCAAGGTGGCCGCCCGGGCCATGGCCGGCGAGACGCTCCCCGCGCTCGGTCTGGAGCACGACGTGGAGCCCCGCCATTTCGGCGTCAAGGAAGCGGTGTTCCCCTTCAAGAAATTCCCCGGCGTGGACGTGATCCTGGGACCCGAGATGAAATCAACGGGCGAGGTGATGGGGCTGGGTGCGGATTTCCCCACCGCTTTCCTGAAGGCGCAGGAGGGGGCCGGTTCCGTCCTGCCGCTTTCGGGCCGGGCGTTCATCTCCGTTCGCGACGAGGACAAGGCGGCCATCATCCCCCTGGCGCAACTGCTCGTCGAGCTCGGGTTCTCGCTGGTGGCTACGGCGGGCACGAGGGCGGCGCTCATGGCCAACGGCATCGAGGCGGATTTCGTCCACAAGGTGACCGACGGCGAGGCGGCCCACGTCGTGGACCGGATGGAGGCGGGTGAGGTGCAGTTCGTGCTCAACACCACGGCGGGCAGGCAGTCGATCAAGGACAGCTATTCCATACGCAGAACGGCGCTTTTGAGGAACATCTTCTATTGCACGACGCTGGCCGCCGGCCAGGCGGCCATCCGCGCCATACGGATTCTGCGCGAAAACGAGTATTCGGTGCGCTCCCTGCAGGATTATCACGCGAACGCGCTCGCGCGCGCCTGACGATTCCCATCCGGGGGGTTCTGCGTGTAGAGTAGCGTTTTTCCGAATCTCGCTTCACCTCGTGAGGCCCGGCGTATGTTTCGATTTCTTTTTTATCTGGTTTTATCCTGGCTGATATTCTATCTTGTACGCAGTCTGTTAACCGGCTCCAGGAGCGCGGGGCAGAAAAACCAGGAAGCGCAGGCCGGCCTGGACGATGAGATGCTCAATTGCCCGGAGTGCGCGACGTTCTTTCCCTCGCGCATCGCGATTACGAAGCGCGCGGGCGGCGGCAGGCACTCTTTCTGCAGCGTCTCGTGCGCGCAGAAGTTCGCCGAAAGAGGCGGCCCGCCCGAGGCGGAGGGTTAGGGCTCATTTTTCGGTTTGTCGAATATGGTTGATATAATTGGTTGAATGTAGTTCGATAAAAAGAAAGGATCCAGGCGGGCGCCTCGTGAAGAACCGAACGCCGGACACCCGGGTGCGGGCGCTCGCCGAAACGGGAGAACACGATGTCTACGGAAGCAAGCGGCCCGAACGCGCGCGGTGAAGACGGAACCACGCCCCTGCACCACGCGATGATGGGCGATGACGCCCTGGAAGCCGCAGGCGGCCTGCTCGAGGCCGGGGCCAAGGTGGGCGCGCGTGACAAGAAGGGATGGACGCCCCTGCACTGGGCGGCGTGCTACGCCGAGAACCCGGCGGTGCTGACCGTCCTGACGCAGGCCGGGGCCGACGCGAACGCGCCGGATGAAAGAGGCGCGACGCCCCTGCACGCGGCGGTGGCGTTCAACGCGGCGCCCGATATGGTGGCGGCTCTGCTGGTCGTCGGGGCCGACCCGAACGCGGAGGGCATATTCGGGTGGACGGCCCTGCACGCGGCGGCGGCGTTCGGCGAAGCCTCGGACATCGTGGAGGTCCTCGTGCGTGGGGGCGCCCGGGTGAACACGCCGGACAGAAAGGGCCTGGCGCCGCTCCACTGGGCGGGGATGCGCAGTTCGGCCCCCGCCATCGTGAAGGCCCTGCTCGCGGCGGGCGCCAACCCCGACGTGCGGGACAATCGCGTGCGGACGCCGCTCCACTACGCGGTGGCGAAAGACGGCGTCATCCTCGCCGTGGTCGAGGCCCTGCTCGACGCCGGCGCAGACCCCGCCGCAAAAGATTCCCAAGGCAAAACCCCTATCGAGGGCGTCAAGCCCGACTCCCCCTTTCGGGAGACCGAGGCGTACAGGAGGTTGGGGGGGTAGGGGGGGGTACTGTCAGAGCTGGTGTATAGGTTGATTTGAAGAAGGCGGCGCATTCCTGTTGAAATAGGGTGGTGAACAGCCCCAGTGATTCAGCGAGATAATAGGTGTGCCACCATGCATGAAGATACGACAGTTTCGTTGATGAGAGAGCCAAAAGAATTGGAAAATATCCCCCACGCTTGGAGGAATTGAATGAAGCACAGCCTCACCTTGGTTAAGTTGACCCCAGAGCAAATACAGAGAGCGAAAGAAGTCAACGGAGAACGAAAACGTATTACACACGCACTCATCTGCGGTCCACATGGGCAAAGATTTGGAACAAAAAAACAATGCCAGAAATACTTTGATGCGTGGAACCCTTTACGCGGCTATGACGCAAAGAATGACGAGTATTTTAAGCCTATATTTCCAGAACTTTTCGACAAGGCAGTTATAACAGAAGAATTTGAAGTCAGTGATTTCAAAAGCACACCGAATCTGGTTATGAAGTTGATCAAGGCTCAAGACGCAACAAGGAAATAGTTCCATCCCTAGCCATGACACTCGGCCGCTCCTCCATACAGTTTCTCCTCGTCGGTCGAGTTTGAGCCATTATCGCTTCGCGGGCATCTCTCACAACAGACCGAGTACACCGTATCTAACTCCGTCGCCGAGGCCCGTAGAGTGGCGGAGCGCAACTGCTGGCTGATTTAGCCGATCTTGGATGTTGGCCTAGGTGGTGGTCCAAATAGTCTGCTTTGCGCCTCATGCGCCAATTTCATAAGCGGGGGATGAGGTATCAGTCCTGGAATGGAAATTGCCGGTGTGCCGGACCGGGCACACTTGACATGTAAATCAGTATCCACTTTCACAATCCATTCGGGGTCTGTGTTTAGCACGACTCTGTTGGAACTGCGCAATAGAAGTGTCTCAGTAAGTGAAATCTGTTCAGCTTCACCCATTACTTTTATCACTTCCATGCCGTTGTCCATCCAAGTATATGAGGCTGGATCGTAAAAGACTACGGCATTCTTGTTGGAGAGAGGCAAAAGAGCTCCTGTTCCGATTGACGCCCATCCCCACGGCAATCCACCTTCCTCTGCAATCATGTTAAAGCGAACTGCTCCGCAATCAGGCAGGATGACTTTGCCATCCTTACTGTGGAGTATTCCAGCGTGAAGATCTGCAGCTACTTGCGCTGTTTCAAAAGCTACCGCTACCGCGTTTTGTCTCCCCCACTTGGGATCTACCTTGATGCCTATGTCTGCCATTCCAAGTCCATCCGGTCCTCCAGGAATTTGGCCTTCCGCTTCTAGAAATTGCGCTACTTTCCGAATCATATCTTGCGAAAATTTGTTGATAGGATTCGCCAATACATCTGTTCTCTGGACTTGTACCACAACCCATAGGATTAGAAGTATCCAATCGTCACTGTCTTTCGGCGGAATCCTTTGCGATTCCTCAATTTCATCAAAAAGAGGTTTCGCTATATCTTCCAGGCTCTCCAATGCCTTTTCAAATCCGTCCTCGGTTCTCTCGTAAAAGTATTTTTCCTGAAGCTGGCCCCTTATAGGTACGTTTTCGTAAAGACGCCTGTTCCGGATATCCCACACGCTGACCCGTTTCCCGTCATTGGAAAATCGTCTCTGTATCATTTGCGGCACATAATGTTGCTTCTTTTTATTCGTGAGTTTCACTTCTCTATTCTCCATTCTTTGTTCAACGACTTTTTAGTCAATGTTGCAATTATCAGAATTCATAGAGCGAGTAAATCTATGGAGTCGGTGTTATCTGGGAAATCTTGGATGTCAGCATATGGTGGATACGGATTGCTCCTCCCTTTGATGTACGTCACGATGCAATGGCTTAACCCTGCGAGATGAGAGCGAATTCATACATAATTAACGCCTCGCCGATGGCGAACCTGACGGATGGCGAGCACGCTCAACACCGCCAAATGGCGGTGTAGGATAGCGACCGGACTATTAACGAATGGCGGGCAGGCGCAGTGGCTTGCCCCTACGAAATCCTGCTATCCCGAAATAAATGTCGCAGACAGCCGCCATTCCGGCGAATGCCGGAATCCAGGGAATTTGTATTTTCACCTCTCGCTTTTTCCTGCCTGCCCTTTATCAAAGAGGGCATGAAAAGCCCAAAATAATCACTCTCCGTGGTTCTGGATTCCGGCATACGCCGGAATGACGGGCAAGAGCCAAGATAAAAAAACTTCCCGAATTCACGGGCAACCCTTATGACAAGGTGGATCATAGACCGCTTCTCGGCGGACTTCATGCTTAGGCTCACGAAACCCAAATTCGACGACTTGAGATCACAATTTGTGATCTCAAACCGGGGCGGCAGTAGGTACCCATCTCATCTGCTCTGGATTCCTCAATCGCTCCCTCCCTGGTCGCGTCAATCGCTCATTCTTTCATCGCGATTGACCCGAAGGGGGTGTAATGACGAAAACCGGGGAGTGGATTCTGAAGCGCGCATTTGCCGGGATGATGATGGAAAGCATATAAAGTTGGAGGCGCAACGGCGTCCTTTTTGTCACCCAAGGAGAATGGATGATGTGGCCGGATCGGAGAATACTGGACCTGCTGGGGGTAGAGCACCCCATCGTACTGGCTCCCATGGCCAGCGCCACCAACGCAGAACTCGCCGCGGCGGTCAGTTCCGCGGGCGCGCTGGGGGGTTTCGGGGCCGCCGGAATAAATCCCGAACGGCTAGGCGAGGTGGTGCACGAAATCAGAAAGCGCACCCCCCGCCCGTTCAACGTGAATCTCTTCTCCCCTCAAACCGAGGGGTTCGACTCAGGGCTCCGGCCCGGCCCGGGCCTGATGCGGCGGCTGGAGGAATATCACGCCGAAATGGGGTTGGGCGAAATCCCGGAACCGAAAGGAATGTACGGCCCCGCAGGCGAGCAGCTCGAAGTCTTGATCGAGAGGCGGGTTCCGGTGATCAGTTTTCATTTCGGCGTCGAGCCGGGTCTCCTGGAGAAAGCCCGCGAATCGGGTGCGAAGGTGCTGTGTTCCGCGACGACCGTGGCGGAGGCTAGACAGCTCGAGGAGGCCGGCGTCGATGCGATTATCGCGCAAGGTTCTGAAGCCGGCGGCCACCGGGGAACTTTTCGCGGCGATTACCGGCAGGCCCTCATCGGGACGCTGGCGCTCGTGCCGCGAATCGTGGACGCCGTGGACTTGCCCGTAATCGCCGCAGGCGGCGTCATGGACGCCCGGGGCCTGGTGGCCTGTCTGGTGCTGGGCGCTTCGGCCGTGCAAATGGGCACGGCGTTCCTGGCTTGCCCGGAAGCCCCGGTTTCCGGGGCGTGGCGCGAGACGCTTCTTCGCGCGGAGGCGGATGACACCGTGGTGACGGAGGCCATGTCGGGCCGGGCGGCGCGCGGGATTCGCAACCGCTACATCCGCGAGGTGGAAGCGCTCGAAGAGCCGCTGCTGCCTTATTCCGCGCACTATTCTCTCTCAGGCGACCTGCGAAAGGCGGCCATCGAGCAGGGCAACACCGATTTCATGGCGATGTGGTCGGGCCAGGGAGTGGGGCTCATCCGGCAACAACCCGCCGCCGGGTTGGTTGCCGAACTGGCGGCGCAATCGCGTGAGCTGATGGAGCGGTTCGCCGGACGCTAGCACAGCTCACCGGTAAATTTGTTCACTCGGAAATTCTCATTCCTGGCGAAAACGCATTTGCCCGCATTTGCGGCTCCCGCATTTGGAGGGCGTTTCGGTATGTTGGCGGAGCGAACTGGCCCCTGCACGAAGCGGGGAAGGCAGGACCCTCACGGCGCCCGCATGGAGATGAGAAGATGATCGAGAAAATTTCAAGCAAGCGAGTCACCCCGGCGCATCCTTTGGGGAAAGAGAACATCGCGCGCCTCCTGAGCGTCTGCGACTCCGCACGGGCGATGTTGGGCGGAGGGAACGCGCGCGCGTGAATGGGGAATTTCTGAACAATTCGATAAATATCGATAAATTCACGGGGTTTTTCGACAAATTTCAGCAAATAAATCTCGAGAAGAATACTCGTAAGATGTTGAAAAATAATAACTTTACCGAAAATATGAGCCCAGGCCGCTCAGATAAAGGCCCTGAAAATTTTTTCCCGTTCCGCATTTGCCCGCAAATCCGGTGAATTGAGCGCGCCTCGGCGCATTTTCCCGCATTTCCCCGCAAGTCCTCACCACCCCCGCCAAGTTGACATTTGGGCGCGGTGGGGCCATCTTCAAGGTAGCGGGGCGCGGCCCCGCGGGGGGAATGAACACGTCCGGCGGGAGATACCATGAAGATATTCATCGATACGGCGAACCTGGAGGAAATCACCGAAGCGGCGTCCACCGGCATCCTGGACGGCGTGACGACGAACCCCTCGCTCATCGCGAAAGAGGGCGCCGACCACCATATGAGGATCAAGGAGATCTGCGAGGTGGTCGACGGGCCGGTGAGCGCGGAAGTCATCGCCACGGAGTGGAAGGAGATGGTCGAGGAGGGCCGCGAGCTGGCCGCCATTCACGAGAACGTCGTGGTGAAGGTTCCGGTGGGCGTCGAGGGTCTGCGCGCGGTCAAGGCCATGCGCGAGGAGAACATCAACACGAACGTCACGCTCATCTTCAGCCCCGCACAGGCCATGCTGGCCGCCAAGGCGGGCGCATCGTTCGTAAGCCCCTTCGTGGGCCGGCTGGACGACATCTCGAACCCTGGCATGCACATCGTGAGCGACATCGTGCAGATATTCGAGAACTACGACTACGCCACCGAGGTGCTGGTGGCGAGCGTGCGCACGCCGATTCACCTGCTCGAAGCCGCGAAAATGGGGGCGGACGTCGCGACGGTCCCCTTCGGGGTGATCGCGCAGCTGCTCAAGCATCCTCTGACGGATATCGGGTTGGAGAAATTTTTGGCGGATTGGCGCCGCGCCAATGAAATGCGCTGACTCTCCGGGAGGCCAGAACACTCATGCCGATGTATGAATTCCTTTGCGGAAGCTGTGAGAAAGATTTCGAGACCATCGTTTCATCCGCGCAAGCCGTCGAACAGGTCGAATGCCCTGAATGCGGCTCGAAGAAGGTTCACAAGAAACTTTCCTTGTTCGCCAAATCCGCTTCCGGCGCGGCAGCGTCGGCCTCGACCTTTAGCGGATACTCGTCCGGCGGGGGTGGCTGCGGAGGCATGTGTTCTTGCCACTGATCCTTCGGGGCTGAGTTTCTCTCTCGCCGCCTGATTCGCGCTCTGTCCTTTCAGGAAATTTTCAGGGGAGGGAACATCATGTCCCAAGATGAGCGAGTCAGCGTATTCGAAACCGCGGCAGCGCAATTCGACCGGGCGGCGGAACTCATCGGTTTAGACGATGAAACGCAGCTTCTCCTCAAGACCCCCTTTCGTGAGATGAAAGTCGAACTCCCCATCCGCAGGGACGACGGCTCCCTGGGCGTCTGGCAAGGCTACCGCGTCCAGTTCAACGGCTCCCGGGGGCCTTTCAAGGGCGGAATCCGCTACCACCACGATGTGGACATGGACGAAGTGCGCGGGCTCTCGACCCTGATGGCCTGGAAGACGGCTCTGGTCGACATCCCCTTCGGCGGTGGAAAAGGCGGCATCACCGTCAACGTGAAGGAACTCAGCGTGTATGAACTGGAGCGGCTGACCAGAAAATTCATCGCGCGCATCGGCCACATTCTGGGTCCATACCGGGATGTTCCCGCCCCCGACGTAAATACGAATGCGCAGGTGATGGCGTGGATTTTCGATGAATACAGCAGTCGGCACGGGTATGCGCCGGCTTGTGTTACCGGAAAGCCATTGGCCATGGGCGGCTCCCCGGGAAGGGAGGCCGCTACGGGGCGCGGCGCCGTGATGGTGTTTGAGGAGGTTGCGAAAAGAGAAGGTTGGGACCCAAAGACCATGACGGTGGCGATTCAAGGTTTCGGCAATGTCGGCTCTTTCGCTGCCAGATTCATCATGGAACTGGGCGTAAAGGTGGTGGCGATTTCGGGCAGCAGGGGCGCCTATTTCAATGGCGACGGCATCGACATCGAAGCTGCCGTGGCGCACCGAAAGGAAACGGGTACGCTCGAGGGTCTTGGCGGAGTCGAGCAGATCACCAATGAAGAGCTTTTGGCGCTCGATGTGGACATCTTGCTTCCGGCGGCTCTCGGCGGGGCGATTCATGCCGGGAATGCGCCAAACGTGAAAGCCCGGGTTATTTTGGAAGCGGCCAATGCTCCCGCGACCGAAGAGGGAGAGAACATCCTGGTTGAAGGCGGGAACGTCATGCTGATCCCGGACGTGTTGGCGAGCTCCGGCGGCGTGACGGTCTCGTATTTTGAATGGGTCCAGAACATCCAGCAATTTGGTTGGGATGAAGGGCGGGTGAACAATGAGCTGGGCAAAATCATGTCGCGCGCCACCTCGGAAGTGTATGAGCTTGCGGAGGAAAAACAGATGTCTTTGCGTACAGCGGCCTTCATTCTTGCCATTGAAAGAATCGCGGAGGCCGAGCGCCTTCGCGGTTTGTAGAGCCGGCCACATTGGTGGAGTGTTCGTTGCCTGGATTCGTGATAGACGCCCAAGGCATCCAGAAATCCTTCGGTACGCTCAAAGCTGTCGATGGCGTTTCGCTTCAGGTGAATCCTGGGGAGTGTTTCGGGATTCTGGGCCCGAACGGAGCCGGTAAAACGACGACAATTAAAATGCTTCATGGAGCCGTTCAGCCTGATGCAGGTACTCTGAGGGTGTTGGGTCGGGATGTGGCAACCCAGAGTCGGCTCATTCGCGCGCAGATGGGCATTGTGTCGCAAGAAGATACACTGGATCGTGATCTGACGGTATATGAAAACCTTTGGGTGTATGCGGGATTCTTCAGTATTTCCAGGAAATCGTCATTATCCCGCATCGAGTACCTGCTCGATTTCATGCAGCTCCGTGAAAAATGGGATTCACAAATCAAGACCCTGTCCGGTGGCATGAAACGGCGCCTCCACATTGCGCGCGCCCTGATTCATGAGCCGAAATTCCTGATTCTAGATGAACCCACCACTGGCCTCGATCCGCAGGCCAGACACCTTGTCTGGCACAGACTCCGAGAACTCAAGGCGCAGGGCCTGACTATCCTCCTTACTACGCATTATATGGAAGAGGCGGCCCAGATGTGTGATCGCATCGGCATCATGGACGGAGGGAAATTTCTTCTCGAAGGGCCACCGCAAACTCTGGTCCAGGAAAAAGTGGGTGATGAGGTATACGAACTGAGGGGCGGTGCTTCGGAAGAATTGCTCGACTCATTGCAAGGTCTGCCTGTAACCGCTGAGGTCGTTGCCGATATATTGTATCTGTATAGCCACAATGGGATGGGAGTGATGGAGCATCTGATTTCCTGGGGCCGGAAGGATTTTTTGAGAAGACCTGCCACTTTGGAGGATTTATTTCTGAGGCTGACGGGCCGGGAGCTTCGGGATTGATGCTTTTTCCCCAGGCTCCGAGCCATCGCGCCTTTCGCGTCTGGGTTCGCCATTTAGTCTACTATCGCTCATTCTATTTGGCGGAATGGGCGGGGAATCTGGGTGAGCACATTTTGTGGTTGGTGGCGTTTGGATATGGACTCGGTCGGTTGGTGCCGAGTTTGGACGGTATTTCATATGCGCAATTCATAGGTCCCGGGCTGATGGTATCCGTGGCGATGTGGAACGCCACGTATGAATCCACGTACGGGGCTTATTCGAGGATGAGAATTCAAAATATCTATGAATCCATGTTGATGGCTCCGCTCACGGTGGGAGATATCGTGCTGGGCGATCTTCTCTGGTGCGCCAGCCGTGCGTTGATTGGTTCGTCATTGATGTTGGTAGTTTTAAGTTTGTTCGGTCTGGTGGGTTCATGGTGGGCGGTGGCGATTCTCCCGATTCTCTTTATCGAAGCGGTAATGTTCGCAGCACTGGGCCTGATTGCGACATCGTTGGCTCATAGTTTTTCGTTTTTCAATTTTTATTTCTCCGCCATCGTCATGCCCATGTTTTTCTTCGCGGGCACTTTGTTTCCCATCAAAGGTCTTCCTCTGTGGGTGGAACGGTTTTCCGATGCCCTTCCGCTTACTCATGCGGTGCGAATTTCGCGCGGTTTGTTTATTTATGGACACGTTGAGAATTTTATTTGGCATTTTTCGTTTTTGCTTGGCTTTACATTCTTGTTCTTGGCAGTCGCCTGTGTTCTGGTGAGTAGGCGGATGGTGGAATAGCATGGGGTCTATAACCAAAATTCTACATCCCCCTGAACCTTTTTTGTTTCACGAGAGCTTGTTGCGGTTCCGTGTTTCCAGGGAGGAGTTTGTCAACTCCTACGCAGGCGGGGTGTATCGTAGAGTTGTAGAAGATGCGAATGGTGATTTGGTTTTGTTGGAAGCCGAAAAGGAAGGCGAAGGCCGGAACTCGATTCGACTTCGAATGACAACGGAAGGGCGGATGACGAAATCGGCCCAAAATACAGGTTTATGTGCGATCAAGCATATTTTGGCTTTTGATCTTGATTTGAGACCATTTTACAAAATGGCGAAAGACGATACGAGCTTGGCTCCGATTGCGAGAAAATTCAGGGGGCTCAAACCAATACGATACCTGAGCGTGTTTGAGGCCCTGGTTACGGCGATTACGGCGCAACAGGTGAATTTAACGTTCGCTGGCGCCATACGGGGGCGTATGGTCAAGCGATGGGGAAGAAAGTTGCGAGTCGATGGGAAGACGCATTACGCATTTCCGCGTCCAGAGCGTTTGGCCCGAACTCGGGTGTCCACTTTTCGCTCTATGCAATTCTCGGAACGAAAAGCCGAATATGTGATTGACGTGGCGCGCGCTGCTCTGGAGGGTCGCTTGGATGAAAGCGAACTGCGTATTCTCACGATAGACGAAGCAGTCGCTCGCTTGACCGAGATACGGGGCGTGGGTCGCTGGACAGCCGAGCAAATGTTGTTTCGGGCGCTTGGCCGTGTAGAGGTATTTCCTGGTGGTGATTTAGGGGTGCAGAAAGTCGTGGCGCGTTATTGCTTTGGAGAAGAGCGTGTAGACGAAAAGACGGCACGCATGCAAGCTGATAGATGGCATCCATGGGCTTCTCTGGCAACGACTTATTTATTCGCCGCATGGCGCGCGGGTGTTCCGCCCGCTGGTGATACAGACTGATTTTGAGAGTTAGGTACGTTTATGAACAACACTCGAGTTTCCATCGAGGAACGGGAAAAACACCTGCTGGCCCCCTATGCTGCGCATAGCGCTGATAGTCTCGGAAGGCAACACCCGGAGCCTGAACATGACATGAGGACAGCCTTTCAGCGTGATCGTGACCGAATCATCCATACGCAGGCGTTCAGGAGACTTGAATATAAAACACAGGTTTTTGTGAATCATGAGGGGGATCACTATCGGACACGTTTGACGCACACCATAGAAGTGAGCCAGATCGCGCGATCAATCGCGCGTGCGCTGGGCTTGAATGAAGAACTTGCCGAGGCTGTTGCCCTTGCGCACGATTTAGGCCACCCGCCATTTGGTCATGCCGGAGAGAAGGTTTTAGATGAACTAATGGAAGAGCACGGCGGGTTTGAACATAATTTGCAAGCGTTGCGGATCGTCGAGGTTTTGGAAAAGCGCTATCCATCATTCCCGGGCTTGAACCTGACATGGGAAACGCGCGAGGGGATCATAAAATATCTCCATCGGTACGAAGGCTCAATGCCAACCGGTCTGACGAATACGATCTCTCCCAGCCTCGAAGCTCAGGTGGTCGATGTGGCGGATGAGATAGCATATAACAATCATGATTTGGACGATGGACTGTCATCTCGGCTATTTGATCTGCAAGATGTACTGGATGCGCGCCTTTGGCGTGAACACTATAACAGGTCAAAAGAATCTTTTCCCGACTCTTCCAAGCGAGAGAGTAAGCACGACACCATTCGCAGAATTATCAACTCACAAGTTCAGGATATCATTACATCCACATACGAGCGTATAAGGACTCGGAATATCCGGGATATTTCGGATGTCAGAGAGAATGGGCATGATGTGGTTGTTTTCAGTGATGAGATGAATGAAAAGAACATCGAACTAAAACGTTTCTTGATGGCGAGGATGTATAAAAACGAGCGTGTCGTGAAATTAGAAATAAGCGCTCGAAAAATATTGAATGGATTGTTTCAGTTGTACATCGTCGATCCCCATAAAATTCCGGAGCATGTACGCAAACTCGAGAAAATGGGTGGGAGACATCGAATGGTTTGTGATTATGTTGCAGGAATGACGGACCGCTACGCGCTCCAACAACATGAGCGATGGTTGGGTTCATGAAATTCACGTTTCAATCGAATTTCGAGAGCTAGACCTAAAAGTAAAGAAATTTCGCGATACAGACTTTTGCATCATTTTAGTTTGAGTGTAGATATTACTTGATTTGAAGAGCAGCGAATAGATTTGTTTCTTTTCTCTTCAAAAGGAGGAGCACGGAGCCCTCGAGGCGTGATTTGTCAACAATCGACTGAAATTCCTCTATTGTTTTTACAGGTTTATGGTTAACCTCCTCTATTTCATCGCCGGGCCTGATTCCACTAAGCTCAGCAATGCCGCCTCTGAGAATCGAGGAGACCACCAATTTATTCTCCTCATATGTCAACCCGAAACGCTGGGCGAGATGTGGGGTAAGCATTTCTACCTTCATTCCCATATACCTATGGTTGGTCACCTTTCGAGAATGGGGCGCTTCAGGCCGACTTCCTATGCGGATATAGACACTTTCGAGACGTTTTTCCCGATAATATTTTACCAAAACAAGGGAATTCGGTTTCGTGCGAGCTACTATACGGGGAAGGCTCTGCCATGTGCTTACGGATTTGCCGTCGAATTCAACCACGACATCTCCTCTACGCAAACCAGCACGATCGGCAGGGCCGCCGCGAGTAACTTGCGTGAGCTTGGCGCCCTCGAAGCGGGCTAAGCCCAGATTCTTCCCCTCTTGCCGGGGGACTGCGGATATGGCCGCACCCAGACGACCCCGCACCGGATAGCCTTTGTGGCGAAGGGAATCGATAACGGCTTTGGCCTGGTTGATCGGGATAGCGAATCCGATGCCCAAACTCCAAGCGCGTGACCCGCTGGAAAATATCGCTGTGTTGACGCCGATTACGACGCCTTCCGTATTTGCGAGTGGGCCACCGGAGTTGCCAGGGTTAATTGATGCGTCGGTTTGGAGGTATTCATCAAAAGGACCTTCTTTCAAGTCCCGACCCTTGGCGCTGATTATTCCCACAGATAGGGAATTCGCCAAACCGAATGGACTACCTATCGCTATAACCCACTGCCCAACATCTATTTTATCGGAATCTCCGAGAGATGCTTCTTGGAGTTTTCGAGTCGGTTTTATTTTCAGTAGGGCAAGATCTGTTTTATCGTCCACACCAAGTAAACGGGCCGAGAATTCCTCCCCTTCATGGAGTTTGACCATAATTTCTTGCGCGTTCTTTATAACGTGGTGATTCGTTAAGATATGACCTTCTTGCGAGACAATGATTCCCGATCCCACGTTGTAGTGCCCGCCAAAGGGCACATTCCCCTGATCAAACTTTGGAGGGTTGTCTTTTTGACGGCCTCTCCCGAAAAGGTTGAGTAACGGGTTGCCTTCGATGCCTTTTGGCTTCACTCGAATATGTGCAACTGAAGGTTGTAACTTTTTGGCGGCATCGATGATGAGGCGACTACCAAATGGGTGAGATGCTGCTGCCGACACCTGTGAGGCGCAAAATAAGCAGAAGAACATCAAAGAGAGGTGGGCAAAAACATGTAGACTACGGCAGCGCATAGCTTAGTGTACCCTAATCGTTGGGTCCGAAATACGCATAAACTGCTGAAACACTGCACTTTGCATATGCTAGCATTGTGTATTTCCCGGGGCAATCAATTTGACCAAGGTTGGACAAGTTTGGTATAGCGTGTTCGCTTGATGACCTGTAAATATAACAGGTTTCTTTAGTGCAGTGTTTGTTAGATGCTCGGGAATCGAACAACAGCAATAAGATTTTCAAGCAGACTCACGCGGTTTCGGCATTCGCGCCATTCGCCTTCCCAGAGAGATTTCTTCCGGCTGTGAACATAGATCGAATCAGAAACTTTTCAATCATAGCTCATATAGACCATGGGAAATCCACCTTGGCGGATCGCATTTTGGAAATGACCGGGGCGCTTTCAAAGCGTGAAATGTCTTCTCAAGTCTTGGATTCCATGGATTTGGAGCAGGAGCGAGGCATCACAATTAAGGCGGCAACGGTTCGTATCTTCTATAAGTCTTCTAGGGGCGAAGAATTTGTCTTTAACCTCATAGATACGCCTGGCCATGTGGATTTCAGTTATGAAGTTTCCAGAAGCCTTCAGGCTTGCGAGGGCGCTTTGCTGCTGATCGACGCGACACAAGGTATTCAGGCGCAAACGATGGCGAATGCATATCTTGCTTTGGAGCAGGATTTAGCCATTATCCCAGTAATCAACAAAATTGATTTGCCAGCGGCAGATCCTGAACGCGTGATGAAGCAGGTGGAGGACATCATCGGAATTGATGGGGGTGAATGCCTTCTGGTGAGCGCGAAACAAGGCGAAGGCGTGGATTCGCTACTTGAAGCAATCGTTGAGCGAATTCCCCCTCCCAGTGGAGAGCCACAAGGTTCCGCCCAAGGGCTCGTGATCGATTCTTGGTATGACTCCTACCAGGGGGCCATTCCACTCTTCCGTATGTTCGAGGGGACTATTCGCAAGGGAGATATCGTCCGGTTCATGTCGACTGGCAAGGAATATCAAGTTCTGAATTTAAGCACATTTACGCCTCATGAAGTGAAAATGAAAGAACTTGGGCCGGGCGAAGTGGGAATTTTGTCGGCTTCGATACGCGAGGTGAGCGATACCCGAGTAGGTGACACCATTACGCTTGCAAAGAAGCCTGCGTGTGAGGCCATCAAAGGCTTCCAGGAGCCGAAAGCGATGGTATATAGCGGTTTATATGCGGCGGACAGTGCTGAGTATGAAGATTTAAGGACAGCACTAGAGAAACTCAGGCTGAACGATTCGGCTTTCACCTATGAACCTGAGACGTCGGTTGCTTTGGGGTTCGGTTTTAGGTGTGGATTTTTAGGTCTTCTTCATATGGAAATCATTCGCGAGAGGCTTGAGCGTGAATACGATCTGACGCTCATCATCACAGCCCCGACGGTGATTTTTCGCGTTCTACTTAGTGATGCTACGGTGGAAGAAATTGATAGCCCAGCGAAATTGCCTGAACTATCGAGGATTGAGACGATTGAGGAACCATTCATTTTGGGCACTATTCTTGTGCCCTCGGAATATGTTGGCGCCGTTCTCAAATTAACGCAGGAGAAACGGGGTATACAGCGTTCTATGGAATATATCGATACGACAACAGTGCAAATCGTCTACGAACTACCATTTAGTGAGATTCTCTTTGATTTTTACGACAAATTAAAATCCGTTTCTCGAGGATACGCGAGTTTTGATTATGAACACCTGGATTACCGTTCGGCGGAAGTAGTAAAGCTGGATGTCCTGCTCAACGGACAGCCGATCGACCCCTTTTCGACGATCATTCACAAGGAGAAAGCTTATTATCATGGCCGGGCGCTGGTGCAAAAAATGAAAGAAATCATACCAAGGCAAATGTTTGAGGTTATCATACAGGCCGCGGTCGGGAACAGGGTGATTGCACGGGAGACGATTCGGGCATTGAGAAAAGACGTGACTGCGAAATGCTATGGTGGTGATATCACGCGAAAACGAAAGTTGTTGGAAAAGCAGCGAGAAGGTAAAAAACGCATGAAGAATATCGGTACAGTTGAAGTGCCTCAAGAAGCATTTATGGCTGTTTTGGATGTGGGCAAGGAGTAAATGTGTCGGATGCCAGTTTAGCAACAGGCAAGAGCGCGAAACGTAAGCGTAAATCCAAATCAACTTTTCGCGAATATGGTGAAGCAATAATCATTGCTTTGTTGCTGGCTATGTTTGTGCGTACCTTTGTAGTGCAAGCATTTAAGATACCATCGGGTTCGATGGAAAATACTCTCCTTGTTGGAGACCATATACTTGTCAATAAATTTATTTTTTGGTTCCGCGAACCTAAACGCGGAGACATTATCGTGTTCAGGTTTCCTAAGGATGAACGACGAGATTTTATCAAGCGCGTCATTGCGTTATCCGGCGAGGAGGTGATGGTTCGAGGGGAAAAAGTGTTTATCAACTGCGCCACGCCGAACACACCGGAACAATGTGTGCCACTGGATGAAAAATATGTGCGTTTCAAGCCCAATGGTGCCGCTGTAGGTTTTGAGAGCAAATGGGGGCCACAAAAAGTTCCACCTGGGCACTTATTCATGCTAGGGGATAATCGAAACAATAGTCAAGACAGCCGTTTTTGGGGTTTTTTGAAAATGGGTGAGCACGTGAATCATATACCTATCCGTTTTGCGGGTTATGCATTTGGGTTGCCTTTTCCTTGTTCGTTATGGTCAGCGCCGTGTTGGGACGATAAGATCCGTGGTTCCGCGTTCATGATTTACTGGTCATGGAACGGGGATTCGAGTTCACCTCGCTGGGGCAGGCTGGCGAACCTTATTGATTGATTCTTGTTATTGTTGGAGTTGCGTCTCTCCTGCCGAAAATAATTGCAAGAAAAAAGGTAAGATCAACGCCTCGTTGTTTCCCATGGAATACAAAGTGTGCCAGAGCCTATTGGACGCCAAACCCGCATGTTGGAATCTGGGCCATATACTATCGTGGCGCGCAGCGCGTAAAGAGATGCGAGGTGGGAAACGCCGGAATCCCCTCCAAAATACCCGGAAGACCTTGAAAGAAGAGCGCTTAGAACTTTGGGTGTAATATCCTTGAGAGCGGTAATAGAATCATCAAACAGCCTTTGAAATTCCTCGCAAGCGACTGAATCCGCTGGCCCTTCTATAACGACAGGCAACTGACCTGTTTCATCAGCTTGCTTTCGCACCATTGTGTCGAGAATCGGAGAGGGAACCCATTTATTCTTTCCCCCGCCGCCTGGATGGATGAGAAAGAAATCATCCTCTATTCCAAATTCATTCAATATTTTATCAGCTAAAATTAAATTATTTTGTGAAGGAATTAGTGTGATTTTCTCGCTTTTGGAAGCGCCCCAAAATGGCCATGGGCGCATCATCCACTCACAGATATGAATTTCTTCCGAGGCAGGAGGAAAAGGCGGGTGGATACAGCATTCACCAAGTTCATTTGAACCCAGTCGTTTGGCGAGTTCTCCTGAAATGTCCAGAGTGTAGAACAGACACTTGTCATAGTGTTCAATGAGTTGAGACAGAGCGTCGTTATCTTGTGGTTGATCGTTATACAGGAAGTGAAAAGGGGCTGCTCCTCCATCGAGAATTTCGTGAATCAGCCCCGAATCGAGTAGCGAGGCTGCATAATTGGGATTTGCTGCCAGCGTGATGTGAGCGTTTTCATAGTAAGCACGTAAATGTTTGAATAATAAAGCCAATAACAGCGTATCCCCGAGTGCTCCCATTCGGTAAATCAAGATTCTGGTCGCCAACGACTACTTTTCCCTCATGAGTGATTCCACGGCCCGGGCAATTTTTGCGAATTCATAAGCGTCCAGAGTCTCAGCTCGTCGATCGGAGTCGATACCTGTCCTTTGAAGGAGGTTTTGAAAAACTTCCGGGTTTGAGGAGAGACCTTTTATATTTTTTAACTCGCCTAGATTCAATGCCTTGAGATTGTTGAACAACGTTTTTCTGCGGTGGGCGAAACCTGCTTGGATAATACGGAAATAGAGACTCTCATCTCCTACCTCTACTTGGGGCTTTCCTCTCGCCTTTAGACGAATGATCGCAGAG
>JAPOYD010000103.1 GCA_026706735.1 Nitrospinota bacterium
GAGGCGCTGCGCGACGGCCGGCTCCATACGGGCGACATCGGGCGGGTGGACGAGCAGGGCTACGTCTATCTGATGGACAGGAAAAAGGAGATGATCAAGTACAAAGGCTTCGCCGTGGCGCCCGCTGAACTCGAAGCGTGCCTGCACCTGCACCCCGACGTTGCGGACGCGGCTGTCGTCCCCCGGGCGGACCCCGAAGCGGGCGAGGTCCCCATGGCCTTCGTGGTGCCCAAAGAAGGCGTCCGAATCGAGGAAGAGGCCCTGATGGATTTCGTGAACGAAAAAGTGGCCGGCTACAAGCACATTCGCGCGGTGGCCTTCATCGACGCCATCCCGAAGTCGGGAAGCGGAAAAATACTGCGCCGTTTGCTGAAAGACAAAACGTAAATTCGTTTTCATCTTCGAGCACTACTACGAGAATTCATGGACCTGCGCATAAACCCCAAAAACGAGGCTCTGATCGAACAGGCCGGAGATCTCGCCCGAGACGTACTGGCCGCCTACGCGGACGAATGCGATCAGGAGCAACGCTTCCCGAGAGAGAGCTTCGACGCCCTGATCCGCGAGGGCTTCACGCGCCTCACGCTGCCCGAGTCCCACGGCGGGCGAGCGCTCTGGAGCGACCCCGTCTGCTACACCATGGTGTTTCACGAATTGAGCAAGGGCTGCACGAACACCGCCATGACGCTGCACATGCACAGCTCGATTCTATACTTTCTCCTCACGCTTTCGGATGAAGAGCAAAAAAGCCGCTTCGCAGATGCGGCCGCGAACGGCGCCATATTCGGCAGCCACGCGGGCGAGGCGGCCTCCAGCCCCCAGTGGAACCGCACCATCACCACGCGCGCGCGCAGAGAGGGCGATGAATACGTCATCAACGGCCAGAAGTATTTTTGCTCCATGGCCGGTGAGGCGGATTATTACGTGCTCTGGTGTCTGCTCGAAGGAGTCGAGGAACTTCAGGCCGGTCTGCGCTGGGCGGTGCTGGACAAGAACCTCGACGGCATCACCATCCCGACCCGCTGGGACGCCTTCGCCATGCGGGGCACGGCCAGCCACGCGCTCGCCTATGAGGACGTGAGGGTTCCGGCTCGCAACATCGTGGGCACGGGCGAGGGCATCCTCCAACCCGACTTCGTGCCCAGGTTCGGCCTGGGCTACGCTGCCGTCTATCTGGGCGCGGGCGCCGCAGCGCTGGACTGGATCGTGGACTACGCACTGAAGCGAAAACTCCTGCCCGACAACGCGCCCATCGCGAGCTACCCGGCGATTCAGCGCCAGATCGGGGAGATGAAGATCGCTTATGAGACCGCGCTCATCATGATCCAGAAAGCCGCCTGGGTGCTGGAGACCCGGGGCGCGGCCAAGGCCATTCCCTTCATCAACGAGGCGAAATACACTGCTTCCGAAGCGGCGGCTTCCATGACGGAAAAGGCGCTCAAGATCGCGGGCGGGCCCGGCCTGCTGAACGACAAGCCGCTCCAGCGGTTCCATCGCGACGCCAGGGCCGCGCTGGTGATGCCGCCCAGCACGGAGAAGTGCCTGCAAATGGCGTCGAACTTCGTTTTGAGTCAAAATGAGGCGGCATCCATCTTTTAAGTCCAAAAATTTCTCGTGAGGGAGAACGCATGAATAGCGGTAACGGCTCGGACCTGTTCCTGGAAACACTCATCGACGAGGGCGTCGATTGCATGTTCGGCAATCCGGGCACCACCGAACTGCCTCTCATGGACGCGCTGGTGAACGAGAGCAGGCTCGATTACATCCTCTGCCTCCAAGAGTCCGTCACCATCGGCGCAGCGGAGGGCTACGCCTACGCCACGGGCGGCGTGGGCGTGGTGAACCTCCACGTGGCACCCGGTCTCGGCAACGCCATGGGCATGCTCTACAACATCAAGCGGGCCGGCACTCCCTTGATCGTCACGGCGGGCAACCAGGGCCAGCGCGGCCAACTCTCGGAACCCGTGCTCTGGGACGATCTGCCGCGCATGGCGGATCCGCTCACCAAATGGTCCTATGAAGTGCGCCGGGTGGAGGACCTGGAGCAAAGCGTCCGCCGGGCGATCAAACACGCGCTCACGCCGCCCACGGGTCCGGTTTTCCTCTCATTGCCCGGCGACGTCATGCTCGCCGAGACGGGAGGTCTCACGGGCCGTCCCACGCGGCTTTCGAGCGCGTTTCCCGCGCCGGCCGAATCCATCGAGCGCGCGGCGCAGATGCTCGCAGAAGCCGAGAACCCCTACATCGTCACCGGCTCGCGCGTCACCCGCTCGGGCGCGGTGGGCGAAGTCGCCCGGCTGGCCGAGCGAATCGGGGCGAAGGTGTTTTCCGACAACCGCCCGAATTCCCTCTCGGTCTCCCTCACCCATCCCCTGTATGCGGGAGAACTCCTGAACACGATCGAGCCGCTGCTGGACCAGATAGAAGACGCGGACGTCGTGTTCTTCATCGGCACGGAGACCTACACCTTCTCCTTCCCGCCGGAAGGTCCGCTGGCGCCGCGCGGCGCGCGGATCATTCATCTGGACCTGAACCCCTGGGAGATCGGCAAGAACTTCCCCGTCGACGTCGCCATGCTGGGAGACCCGAAGACCACGCTTGTTGAACTCACCGATTCGGTGGAGAAGAAAATGGGCGAATCGGGGATTCAAAGCGCTGCCGAGCGCCGCGAATGGATTGAAAAGGAGCTGGCGGCATCGAGAAGGGAGATCGCCCCCAAGGCAGGCGATGATGGCGGCC
>JAPOYD010000096.1 GCA_026706735.1 Nitrospinota bacterium
CCCCCCTTGTCAGGGGGGTATAAAAAGGCGATGCGCCCCCGCCGGGCAGAGGGGGTTTTGCTTCTTCCTGCCCCCCTGACAAGGGGGGTAGGGGGGGTTGCCTTTACCCTCTCGGAGGCTTTTTCAACAACCCCATCTGGAGAGTTTCATTCATGGAAGGCATTTCCCGCGAGCAAGGTGCAAAAGCTCTTCAAATCCTGTCTAATGTCAACACCTTTGAAGTCGACATCTTGAAAATCCCGATATGAGAGGGAAGGCGAAGAGCGCGAGAATAATGGTCGTATTCCGTCCATGGCGCGCGAAGGCTTCATCTCCGGAAATGATTGAGGAGCGCCGATGGATTTCTCCCTGAGCGACGAACAAAAAGCATTGCAGAAACTCGCGCGCGAATACGTGGAGCGCCATGTGCGCCCCGTCGCCGCCGAGTACGACCGGAACCCGGATCCGCTCGACTGCATCCCGACAGACGTCGTCGAGGAGGGTTCCAGGCTCGGCCTCCGCACGCTGGCGCTGTCTGATGAGCGCGGCGGCGGGGCCGACATGCTCACCCTCTCCATCGTCGGCGAGGAACTCGGGGCCGGCGACCTCGGCGTGGCCGCCACCTTCGACCAGACCTGGAAGTTCACCCCCATCCTCGAGCACTGGACGAACGACGAGCAAAAAGAACGCTTCCTCCCGGCGTTCGTCTCGGACCACCACTACCACCTGGCGACTTGCATGACCGAGCCCGGCTCGGGAACGGATCACGTGCTCCCCTACACTGCTCCCGGCGCGGGCGTGCAGATGAGTGCGGAGCGCGAGGGCGACGTCTACCGCCTGAACGGCGTCAAGAGCTTCATCAGCAACGGGGGGACGGCCAGGCTCTACATCGTCTACACGCGCACCGACAAGGCGCAGGGCGGCCTCAAGGGGATGACGCCCTTCCTCGTTCCCGCGGACACGCCGGGCTTGAGCATCGGCCGGGTCCACGACAAGATGGGCCGCCGGCTCCTGAGCAACGCCACGCTCGTCTTCGAGAACGCCGAGGTTCCCGCCGTCAACCGGCTCGGGGAAGAAGAGGGCCAGGCCGAGGCGCTTCGCACAAGCCGCATCGCGCGGGGGAGGGGCGGCTACGGGGCGACCGTGCTGGGCGCGGGGCGGGCCGCCTTCGAGGAGGCCGTGCGCTATTCCCGGGAGAGGGTGCAGGGCGGAAAACCCATCGGGGGGCATCAGGCCGTCGCCCAGATGATCGGGGAGATGTACACGAGGCTCGAGACGGCGCGCTCCGTGCTGTGGCGGACCTCATGGGCGGTGGATTACGCCGAGGACTACGACCCGAAATTGTCGTGGCTCACAAAGGTGGTCTGCTCCGAAGCCGCGTACGAGGTCTGCCGCCTCTCGCTCGAGGTGCACGGCGGGCTGGGCTACATGCGCGACTGCCCGGTCGAGAAATACCTCCGCGACGTGATCTCGTTCCTCCACGGCGCCGGGAACAACCACATCTACCGCATCAAGATAAGCTCGCGCATCACCGGCCTGCCGGCTGAATAGCGGGGCGCTTGAGCGGCTCGTCTCCCCCGGCCCTGATTGCGCCCCATGACCTAAACCTTCGATATTCTCTTCCTGAAAGGAGACCCAAGATGCCGAAACAAATCGAATGTGTGGACTGGCCCGACAGGCTCGACGTCTGGACGCCCTACTCGATGGCCATAAAGGCGAGCGGGGGGACGACCGTTTATTTCGCGGGCGTCACGGCCGCGCCGCCCTACCACCATCACCCCCACCGGCCCGAGGAATTCGACACCCTGCCCGACGACCTGCCGACGCAGACGCGCATGGCTCTCGAAAACCTCAAGAAAAGCCTCGAGGCCGTGGGCGGCGCGTTCAGCGATATCGTCTTCTTCCAGTTCTTCTCGACGACGATGGAGGGCGCCGAGGAGGCGGGGGCCATCCGGAAGGAGTATTTCGGCGACCACCGGACCGCCTCCACCACGCTTCAGGTCGTGCGCCTCGCCACCGACCCCAGGTGTCTCGTGGAGGTCAACGCGATCGCGGTCGTGGACTGAGGAGAGTCTCGACCTTTCTCCGGAGATGCGGCGGGAGCATATGATCGCCATTTTTTTATTGCCCCTCCCCGCCAGACTTCGCTATTATCCCGTTCTGTCGAAGCAGGACCTGCGAGGACTATACGAGGCGCGCTTCCCCTTTCGCAGGGAGTGGTGTGGCAGACCCACGCAGAGGAGCCAAGGCTGTGGACATCATCAACGAAATCGGCGCAACCGCGTTCTTCGTATCTTCCATCCGCGCAATGGAGGAGAAGCAGGAACACAAGCTCTTCGACGACCCCTGCGCGGCGTGGTTCGTGAACGAGGCGATAGAGAAGAAGGTGCAAGAGCAGATAGAAGTGTTTCCGCCGTCGCTTGAACTGGTTCGTTTCCGGGTTTGCGTCATGAGCGAGGTCGTCGAGCGCGGCATCGAGGCCGGCGTGAAGCAGATCGTCTCGCTCGGCGCGGGCTTCGACATGCGCTTTCACATTTATCAGACCGAAGGCGTCCGGTTCTGCGACGTCGACCAGCCGGCGGTGCTGCAGTTCAAAAACAAGATTCTCGAAGCCAGAGACGTCACGCCCTGCGCCGGAATCGAGTGCAATTACCTCGAAGTCGACCTGCCTGGAGAACTCGGCAAGGCGGGCTTCGATTTGGAGAAGCCCATCCTCTTCATATGGGAAGGCAACACCATGTACCTGCC
>JAPOYD010000190.1:0-1183 GCA_026706735.1 Nitrospinota bacterium
GCTCCTCTGTCTTTTTGGTTTGGGAAAATGATGTATACGGCTTTCGCCCACTCTTGCTGAGCTTTGTTTTTCTTGTTGGTGGCCATTTTCGCCATGTAGTACGTATTGGCCAAAGCGAGGTCGCATTCTCCCGCGTGAATGGCCTTCGCCTGCGCACGATCGTTGCCTTGGGGCTTACGGGCCAGGTTGGACTTGAGACCCATTAACCATTTCTTTGCTTTCGCTTCGCCCGAATGCGCCACTATAGAAGCGAACAAAGATACGTTGTAGACGTGTTTTCCAGAACGCGTACAAATTTTGCCCTTCCATTTCGGGTCGGCCAAATCCTCATAGCGGGTAATTGCACCCGGCTTTACGCGCTCGTTGCTGGCGTAGATGACGCGTCCGCGCAGCGTGAGACCAAACCAATGGCCCTTTGGATGCCGGTAGGAGGAGGGAATATTCTGCTCTAATACTTTTGATTGCACTGGCTGTAACAATCCTGCCTCGTCCATGTCGTGGAGGCGGCCGATGTCCACTGTCAGGACGGCGTCCGCCGCGCCTGGCGTCGCCTTGATTTTCTCCAGCATGCCTTTTTTCGCGAAAACGATATTGGTTTTGATGCCTGTTTTTTCAGTGAACGCCTTCAAAATCGGTTTAATAAGAAAAGGCTGCCGGTAGGAATAGAGATTCACAACCTCTTCGGCAGTGGCCGTAGTCCTGTCAATGGCCAGTGCAGCCAGCATGACCAGCACGGTAATGCCAACGCATAACCTCGCGAATTTTGATCCATTGCGTACCGAAAACATATTTCTCATCTCCTGTTTAGGGTGTCGACCATACGGTCATGTTACGTAAAGTCGGCTTCAGAGCGAGCCGGGGGACAACAAACTCGTAAAATCTTAGATTCGTCCTTTTGATTGCTTGATTTTCTGGGACATATCGTCGAAGTCGATGACACTGATATCGCAATGGTAAGAACATGTCGGGCAAGTATCGACACTCTCGCATGAGCGGCGAAACAGATGGAATTTCTCCAGGATTTCCTGATTACCTGCCTCCTCGAAAAAACGCAGCAGATCAAGAAACCTGTCTATGGAATTCCCGCTCACGTAATGCTCCATAACGCAGGCGTCGACAAAGGCTTGTTCTTCTTCTACTCCCAAAACGTCTGTAAGGAAGTGCATCAAAATAGAGAATTTAC
>JAPOYD010000190.1:1193-7111 GCA_026706735.1 Nitrospinota bacterium
TGTACCCGACACGCCCTTGGCTCGTGTTGCGCCTTCTTCTGTCAAGAGAATGCTCTCGTAGACACGATGGGATACGAGCCCATTTGAACGGAGTGTCTTTACCGCGGCTGAAACGGCCGGCTTCGCCACACCCAACATGGTGGCGATATCCGTCACGCGCGCATACCCTTTGCTCTCCTGAAGATCGAATATGGCGCGAAGATAGTGTTCCAGACTGGGTGAAAGGGAACCTCGCGAGTGGTGTGGCTGTGGAGTCATAATGAAACCCCTTTTGAAATTGGCAAATATTATTGTTAAAGAAAAGCCAATAAAGTTAAATTAAGTTAACTATGTTACTTATGTTTTCCCGTTTGTCAAGAGAAAAAATGGGTGATTTTCAAAACATACGCAGGCAGGATAATCAGAGGGGAAATGAGGATGAAGAGTCTACCTCAATATATATGGCATAAATCGCTGTTTCAATTAATTTTTATTCATAAAAATTTTGATAAACCCGATCCCCGGTCTTTCGGTATTTTATTCTTGGAAAGAAAAGTCGCTTGTGAGCAATTGCCGAATCATCCAAATAACAATGAAGAAAAACCATCACTTAGTATTAGTATCGCACTCATTACAAAAAAGGCTGAATGGCGCCTCTGACACCCGCCCATTCCCCCAATTTGCCCAAAAAAACTTTTGATGAACTGCTCGCTTGCTCGAAAGAATTCTCCTCCCAAGCGTTCTGGGCAGTCGGCAAGAAATAATCCTTCGCGTTCACCAGCCCTCCTGCGAGAACGATACATTCCGGATTCAGCAAATTCATGATGTTGGCGATTCCAACTCCTAGCGCATAACCGCCATTTTCCCATATGGCTCTTGCTTCATCGTCTCCAGAACCAGCGAGTTCTGATAAGGAAATCGGAGATATTTTATCAAGTGACCCGATGGCGGAATCCGGATACCGTTTCGCATGGGCCTTGGCGTCTCTTACGAGGGCCCAACTCGAAAAATATGCCTCCAGACACCCGTGGGAACCGCAAGTGCACTGCTTGCCATTTATTTCGATTGCCATATGACCGATTTCTCCCGCCATTCCAGATGCGCCTCGCCAAATCTCTCCATTTCGAACAAATCCTCCACCGACGCCCGTGCCCAGCGTGAGAATGAACATGCTCTCGTATCCTTCGCCCGCGCCGGCGAAATATTCCCCCAAGGCGGCGGCATTCGCATCGTTCATCATCTGAAGCGGAATAGGGGAGAAGGAATTTTCCAACATCCCGAGAAGGGGAACTCCACAAAGAACGGGCAAGTTGGGAGAGTCGATTATTTTGCCGGCGTCCAGATCAAGAACGCCTGCAACGGCGACCCCGATTCCCATGAGACATTTATCCGAAGAGAGTGATTTTGCCGCATCCTTGAACAAATCGAGATAATTTTGCGCCCTCATGCACCATTGCGTATCAATGGAGCGACGCTCTTGTAATTCTCCGTCCAGACTGAAAGACGATGCCTTGAGAAAAGAGCCCCCCAAATCAAAACCAACGTAGACTTCGCGGCCGGGCAATTGTCAAAACCTCAGTTCAGTCGAATCGTTCCCAGTGTATTTTCTGTGAAGGGATGCTCTGCAAAATGTATGAAAACCTTATCTGTTCATTATCATTCGTAGACCCAAGCAGTGGAGTCGGTTGCTTTGGCGAAACGGTCATCTTGCACAGCAGCGGAAGCCCTGGAGACATCACCTTTGAATTCGACGTTTGCGAAATAACTCTCTGCATCAGAATGCGTATCGTCCGTATCTATCATCAACGCGATGCCACCGACTTTTGGTGCCGCAGTACCGAATACCCTTTGATAATCATCCATTACATTGCGTTTTTCGGTTATCCATTTATCGAGATCATCAACGCCACTTCTGACAACGATGTAATGGACCATCGGATTCTTGCGGCTTCTCAAAATTGTGCCCTTAGGCACACTTGTCTCCCAGACGTAGCCAATGAACTGGCTATTAATGAAACTGGGGAACCGGGGAAAGACAACATAAACGCCGGCTGCCTGGTCATCTGATTCAACATTTCTCGCATCTGCGCCTTCTGGAAGTTTTGTCACTTTCCATTTCCATGAAAGCACCGGAAATTTCTTGAGGTCGAGTTTAACTTCCCGGTAAATAGAAACGGACGCCTTTTCGCTTCTCAAGCGAAGCACTTTCAAATGCCTATTTTCATCTTGGATGAGTCGAATATCAGCCCTTCCATGCCATACCTTAAGCGCCCATCCTATTGGTAACTGTATGGAATTTTTCTGAGCCGGACCCAAGTCGAAGTCCGTAACAACCACTCTTTCTTTCTGAGCGAACGCAGGGGCAGGCAAATTGGTGGCCACAAATATCACCAAAACGGCGAAAATGGCCGGGGGAATATACTTCATGAGCATGTCCTATGGAATTCTCAGCGATTGGGCGAACCGTGAGATCACGGATAACCGCAGAGATTTAGGCACTATCAACAATTCACCAACAGAATTACCAAGTCCATTACGTTCGTTCCGCTTGGTCCGGTAAATACACAAGCTCTCCGGCGGCGGAGGAAAACGTGGCTATTATTATCGCGCAAATAGACATCTGGGTCAAGCCCTTGATTTTGCATCGTTTTGGCTGTTCTTCCATCAACAATTCCACCTGCGGCCTCTGTGGGACCGTCTCTCCCATCGGTGCCTGCGGCGAGAAGGCAGACGTTCTCGTAGCCGCGAATTTCAATGGCGAAGGACAGCGCGAGTTCCTGGCACCTGCCGCCTACACCATTTCCCAGGACTGTCACTGTTGTTTCTCCGCCATACAGAAGGCATCGAGGCGAGAGTTTGTTACGAGAATTACCTAAAATCCTCTTGGCGTCTTCCGCGATTGATTTGCCTGCCTCACTGGCTTCGCCATCAAGGGAATTGGTTTGTATGCTAACATTGTAACCCATTGATTTTGCCTTTTTGAATGCGGCCTGGAGGGTAATTCTATTGTTAGCCACAACATGGTGGCTTATACGTCTGAAAATCTTGTCACCGGGAGCAGGGGTATCCTGAATCTCATCCCTGCAGCCGGCTTCAATCCTTTCTTTGATCGCTTCCGGCATTTCCTGGAACACGCCATAGCGCTCTAAATACGACTTCGCCTGAAAGAAAGTGGTCGAATCACCGGTCGCAGGACCTGAACCAATAACATCGAGGGGGTCGCCAATCACGTCCGAGACGAGGAGAACGCTCATACGAGCAGGGAAAACTTTCCGGGCCAGATTCCCTCCTTTCAGGTCGGACAAGTGCTTTCGGACACAATTGAGGGCTTCTATTGGGGCGCCTGCTCGCAGGAGTGAATTCGTGGCGTATTGTTTGTCCTCGAGAGAAATTCCAGGCGCAGGTGCGGGCATCAGAGCTGAGCCCCCGCCGGAGAGCAGGAATATTACTAAATCCTTTTTTCGGGCGCTCAAAGCTAATTTTTCTATTTTCAGGGAGGCTTCCAACCCAGAGATGTCGGGAACAGGGTGGGCGGCTTCGAGAATATCGATATACTTGCATTTTTCCGCATAGCCATATTGGGTGACGACGGCGCCTCCATTAATGCGATTTCCGAGACGTCGCTCAACTGCCCGGGCCATCTGAGAACTTGCTTTTCCAGCCCCCAAAACGAGGATTTTCCCCGTGTCATCTAGCGTTAATCTTTGTCTGCCACAAACGAGAAACTCCTGGCCTCGTTCCTTTTCGATTTTCATATAATGATAAACAGCTTCACCGGCATGAACGGCATTTAGTCCGGCCCGGAAGATGGCGCGCGCTTCTCTTTTGAGGGATCTTTTGTGTTTTGATTGCATATCGCGAGTTATCTCATCGAGCAGAGAAATGTAATGTGGGTGATGCTTCGCCCTTTTCATTGATTCGATGTAATCTTGATTCTACAGGAATCCAGAAATTCTTTCTTGGCAAAAAGTAAAGGAGAAGAGGTGGCTAGTGTCGGAATCATCGCCAACCCGCAATCAGGCAAAGACATCCGCAGGTTGGTGGCGCTGGCAAGTTCTTTCAGCAACAACGAAAAGGTTTTGATGCTTCGCCGCGTGATGGCGGGTCTTGCTGCAATGAGTCTGGATAATATCCTGATGTTCAACGATCTCGGATCCTTGGGCGCTGTTGCAGTGGATGGTTTTCGTCATGAGGACAGAAACTCGAAAGTAAAACTCTTTGAAGTGGACGCCAGGGGAGAAACGGCTGACTCCACCAAAGCGGCTCGCAAACTAGATGAATTCGGCGTTCGGTGCATTGTCGTGCTGGGAGGCGACGGTACTTGTCGTGCTGTCGCCAAAGGATGCAGCAAAATTCCCATGATTCCTTTATCGACCGGGACGAACAATGCCTTTCCCTTTCCGTGGGAAGGTACTGTGGCCGGTATGGCCGCGGCTTTATATGCCCTTCACCCGAGAGTATATGGAAGCGAGAAGAAGGTGACGAAACAGCTCCATGTGAACCTTGATGCCGGACCCGAAAGCGCCTTGGTTGATATCGCTATCATCAAGGAATCATTCTATGGAGCGCGTGCAATCTGGGATATAGAACGCGTGGATTCACTGGCTTTGACAAGGAGCGAGCCCGGGCGCTTGGGGCTTTCTTCATTAGGTGCGAGTTTGCGCCCGATTGATGAAAACGAAGCCGTGGGGCTGTGGTTGAAGTTGGGTACGAACAGGAAAAGCAAACGTCTCATCCTTTCTCCTATCGGACCCGGGCAGATTGCTTCTGCACGCGTGGAGGAACATGAAACAATCAATGTAGGAGAAAGTGTTCACTATCGAGCGCCTGACGATCGCGTGCTGGCCTTTGATGGGGAGAGGGAGCACCTGTTGAGTAAAGGAACAGAGATAGAAATATCGCTGCGACTAGATGGTCCGTCCATACTGAATGTTCCTGCTATTTTGACGAAAGCGGCCATCCGAGGCGATTTGAAGACGAAGAATTGACGGCCGCGAAAGCCCCGTCACTCCCGTGAGAGGCAGAAAAGTATTTGTATATAGTTGACAAAAAGTGGCCAAGTGATTATTTTGTATTAGCACTCGGGTTGATTGAGTGCCAACATATTGATAAATAAAGGATTCTGATTGCAATCTTATTCATCTCAGAAGCTTTCGGGATGTTTTTAATCACAAAAACGAATCGGTCAACTTGAAATCTGAGAAGAGAAGAACGGCTTGGACGCAACACTGACGAATGATTTTGCATAGATTCTATTAGGGAGTTCCTCGTTGATACGAGTTGAAAACCACACAAAATTTTACGGCAACCTCCGTGGTGTGGAGGACATCTCTTTTCAAGTTGCAGAAGGAGAAGTGCTGGGTTTTCTCGGGCCCAACGGCGCCGGGAAATCAACGACCATGCGCATCTTGACGGGCTATATGCCGCCAAACTCCGGTTCAGCTTGGGTGGCGGATGTTAATGTTTCAGATTCACCATTGGAAGCCCAGAAAAATCTCGGATACCTCCCAGAAAACAATCCGCTGTACGGAGATATGACCGTAAGAGCCTATCTAAATTTTGTAGCTTCTCTGAAAGGCATGAGCGGTGCGGAAAAAGATGCGGGCATCCGAAGGGTGATCGGAAGTTGCGGACTCGAAGAAGTTGTTGACCGCTTAATCGGCAATCTGTCAAAAGGATACCGCCAGCGCGTCGGTTTGGCGCAGGCGATGGTGAACGACCCGCCTGTGTTAATTCTCGATGAACCTACTTCAGGCCTTGACCCGGCTCAAATCGTAGAAATCCGGAACTTGATTTCAGAACTCAAGGGCAATCGCACGCTAATTTTAAGCACGCATATTCTTCCTGAAGTGAACATGGTTTGCGATCGGGTTGTCATTATCCACCAAGGACAGATCGCGGCCGAGGGGGCGCTCGATTCGCCGCCAGCGAATCGAGCG
>JAPOYD010000190.1:7121-25253 GCA_026706735.1 Nitrospinota bacterium
CGATTCTCTGGCGCCGAATATGCAAGACGACTCAACGCTACGCATTTCGGCAATCGGAGTCGCCGAAGCGCTATCCGGTAAAATGAAAACAGTATCGGGGGTCGAGCGCGTAGAACTGCTCGGCGCATCAACGGGGCAGGAAGCGCATTTCGAGGTGCATGCAAAAGGCGATGATGACATTCGCTCTGATCTGGTAGCCGCAGTCATCGCGGCGGAGGGAAAACTCACCGAAATCCGCCAGGTTAGACTGACGCTAGAAGACCTATTCGTTCGTATCGTCAGCGGAGAGCACAAACACGACGAGGAAACTGTTGATGAGGAAACTGTAAATGCATAACACCTTTTGGATATACCGGCGCGAGCTCACCTCGTTTTTCTTTTCACCAATCGCTTACGTGATCCTCGCTGCATGGACGATATTGATGGGTATCTTCTATTCCGGTGCTTTCCTCTCCTATGCCGTCGTATCAATGCAGTTGGCCAGAAATCCCCAGGCCGCCGCGCAATACAACATCACGCCGACTTCCGCCGTTCTCGAGCCGGTCTTCTCCAGCGTCACCGTAATCCTCTTGTTCGTCGCACCATTGCTTACGATGCGCCTGTTCAGTGAAGAGAAAAAACAGGGCACCATAGAATTGATGCTCACTTTCCCCCTGCGAAACGGACAGATGTTCGCCGGAAAATACCTCTCCGTTTTATCCATCTATCTGATAATGTTGGCAATTACTTTCGTTTATCCGGTTATTCTGAGCGCTTTCGTCAATGTAGATTGGACCATCGTCGCCTCAGCCTATCTGGGAATGATTTTGACGGGCATGGCATTCCTTTCCGTTGGTCTAATGGCCAGTTCATGGACTTCGAATCAAATCGTCGCAGCCATGGTTGCCTTCATGATACTTCTCGCAACCTTTCTGATGGAAGCTCTCGCAATATCGGCCAGCGAGCCGTTATCCTCGATTCTCAGGCATCTTTCATTGGGAATGCACTTGCGAAATTTCATTCGGGGCATCATTGATACGCGCGATATAGTTTATCTCGTCAGCATCAACATTTTATGTGGTTTCCTGGTGCTCAGATCTCTTGAATACTACAGGTGGAGAGGATAGGAACTTGGAAAACAGAAACCTTTACTTGTTCATCGCCTCCGCCGTCTTATTGCTGGTTGGCATCTCCGGCTGGGCTGGTCATGATCAGTTTTCCGACCCTCCCAGATGGGCTTACGCCACCATCGCCCTGGGGATAGTTTGTTTTATTTATACGGTGTGGATTTCGCGAAGTGAACTCCAAGGTGGTATGCGGCTCCGCTCAACCCGAACAGGCATACAGGTTGCACTCATGGTTATCGTGGTGACGGCTATATTGGTCATCGTTGAACTTGTGAGTGTGAAGCACTTCAAGCGTTGGGACGTCACACCGGGAAACTTCTATAGCTTATCCGCGAAAACTATGAATCTGTTGAACAAACTCGACAGAGAAAAAAGGCGGATCGAAATCATTGCCTTTACCCGCAAGCTCGAAGAACCTGCAATAACGGAAATTTTGGACCAATATAGCCGAGCTTCGAAACAAGTCTCTTTCCGGTTTCTGAATCTGGACGCCTCCCCACGCACCGCTAAGAAATATGAAGTAGACGCCTATGGCACATTGGTCGTGATTTACCATTTCAACAAAGAAGAAATCGAGAAACAGAAAAAATCAAAATCCGCGGACAAAGAGAAGAAAAAGACATTCCGATCGGAAAAGATATTCGAGCTTTCGGAAAACGCGATCGCCAATGCAATACTGAAAACCATCCAAACCGAGCAGAAGCGCGTGTATTACCTCACGGGCCATGGGGAACGGCTGTTCTCCGGGCAAGGACGCGAAGCAATGAAGGCTTTGGCCATTGGCATGAGGGATGACAACTACCAAGTCGATGAGCTTTTGCTGCTCAGAAAAAAAGGCGTGCCTGAGAATACCAGCATGTTGATTATAGCGGCGCCACAAAAAGAGTTGGAAGAAGTGGAAGTCGAGTATATTGATAACTATATCAAAACTGGCGGAAGACTTCTCGTTTTCTTGGAACCCGACATGAAGCCAGGGCGTCTGACGGCGCTCCTGGAGAGGTACGGCTTCAAGCTTCCCACGTCTTTCGTCATCGATCCCGAATCAGTACGCTTTGAATTGGCGGGTGGTAATATAATCACGCCGTTCGCCGTTAACTACGGATTGCATGACATCACCAAGCAATTAAAGGGTTTGGCTACGGTATTTCCTACCGTGAGACATGTATCTGCTACGGGCATGCCGAAAGCGGGACTGCACTCCGAGGATTTGATCAAAACGGGCCCTGGAAGCTTTACCGTAGAGAACGTATCGCTCCAGAATGGCCAGCTCGCCTTCGATCCGAAAACCAGGAAAGAAGGCCCCATCCCGATAGGCGCCGCTGTCAGCGTGACTCTCGATCTTTATAAACTTGCGCAAGGTCAGAGTCCTCAAAGCGACACGAAACCCGCCACGTCCGAGAAGAATACAAACGAGAAAAACGAAGCCAGAATCGTCGTTTTCGGGGATGCTGATTTTGCGAGCGATGCTTTCATCGGTGCCCAGGGCAATGCGAATCTCATTTTTAACACCGTGAACTGGCTCGGTGGCGAGAAAGACTTAATCACTATCCGTCCCAAAAGCCGAACGGGCGAACCTCTCGTATTGGCCGGCGGAGAAGGCCGGTTCGTTCATTTGTTTACCGTCTGGATCATGCCATTGTTCATCATCCTTATCGGAGCCGCCGTCTACGTCAGGAGAAGACAACTGCGGTGAACCCCAAGAAAAATCTCTTATTACTACTTGTTTTAATCGTCATCGGTGGCGCCTATTACCTCTACGACGTGAAATGGGCCGCCGAAGAACGCGCCGTCAAGGAGCGCAAGGTCAAACTCCTGAAGGGAATTGACGAAAAGGCGCTGATAAGAATTGACGTAACAAGAAAAGAAGAACCCTATCAAATCATACGAACCGAGAAGGGGTGGCGTTTCGTTAAACCCATCGACGCTGCCGTCGATTCCGATGCGCTCGAGAAACTCCTCGAATCTGCGACTAAACTCCGCGAGCGCAAACGCATCGGAAACGTAAAGGATAGAACAGAGTTCGGAATGGACAAGCCCAAGATGAAAATCACATTTGGGCTGAAAGACAAAGACGATGTTTCCGTTGAAATCGGGGATAGAACCCCCACGCGCGAGTTCCGGTATGCCGCGCTGGCGAAAACCCCCGGGATTTTCACCCTTCAACTCTCCGACATTGCCGAATTCGATAAAACAGTATTCAGCATTCGGGACAGAGCGATAGTCCCGGTCATGCCCGAGAGCGCGAAAAAAGTGAACGTCGAGCCGCAAGGCGGCGGTGAATTCACCGTTGTCCGCAAGAGCAAAGATGAGTGGGCGCTCATAAAACCCATCCAGGACAGGGCTGACGCCATAGATTCCGAGGGTATCGTATCTACTCTCAGATGGGATAAGGTGCAAAAATTCGTTGATGAAAAACCCGGAAATCTCACCCCATATGGCCTGGATAAACCCAAACTCACCGTCCGTATTTTCACCGAGGATGATCAAAAACCCGAAGACGGGGTCATTCTGGGCGGCAGAAAAGTAGAAGCGCCCGAGCCGAAGAGTGGCAAGAAAAAACCAAAAGCATATTACTACGCCAGGAGACTCTCCGGCGGTCCCGTGATGCTCATCAATGAGAAAACGGTCAAGGATTTACCCAAATCCGTATTCTCGCTCAGACACAAAACCGTCATCGATTATGATGTCGACCACATCACGCGCATTTTGGTGGAATCGGACTCTCAGAAACTCGACATTCTCCGAAAGGCGAAAAAGAAATGGGACCTCCACGTAACCACGGCGGATGAAAAAGAAGGAAAACTCATAGGCCGCCACAAACATGTCGATGACCTCTTGTGGGACATAAAGTGGATAAATTCAATAGATTACGTGGATGAGTCCGGGAGTGATCTGTCGAAATTCGGTCTGCCCCCAACAGAGGGCAAAGGCTCTCCGCTTCGTTACACCCTCTGGCTGAGGAAGAAAAAAGATGGACCCCTCGAGAAGAAAGCCTTCATTATCGGGCGCTTCCTCGCGGAGGAGAAGAGAGCGTATGGCCGGATCGAAGGGGAAAAACGCCTGTTCGCCATCAAGAAGGAAGATTATGACAAGATTACGAAAACGCCCTATTTCCTGAGCGAACGGCGTCTGCTCCTGTATGCGAAAGATACTGATATTACAGAAGTTACAGCTCGTTTTCCCGATAAATCCTTCATGAAGCTGGAGCGCTTCGGCGAGACGTGGCGATTCGTCTCCCCCGAGGACAAAGAAGCCGAGCCCGGCAACGTGAACGATCTCGTCGGCGCCCTCAGGGATGTCGCGCGGGAAGTGGAGGCGAGACCCGGCGAAGCGCCTGATTTCAAAGACTCTATCGTTGAACTCTAGCGGGCAGGGACATCCGCCACGGCGCGTGGGGGCCGTACCGCTTCGCGGGCAAGGAAGGCTCGGCGTTCTTCTACCTGCGAGAGGGCGGGAAGGTCTACCGCATAACCAAGAAATGGAATGAGGATAAGCTACCGAAGTCATTGAAAGACTGGGAGAAAGAAGAGTAAAAAGAAGACGGCGCCGCATAGGATTCAAGTCTTGCCTGAGGAGCGCCCGCCCGGGTGATTTTCACCCTGCAACTCCCCGCAAATCCGCGCATTCGCCGTTGCGCGCACGCCTCCGGGGCCGTGATATCCTCGCGATGTTTCCTGTGAGGAGGATTCGCGCCTCCGCGATTCCCCGCATTTGCCCGCATTTCCCCTCGATAATTTACGGAAATTTATCGAAAAACCCCGTGAATTTAGCGATATTTATCGAATTGTTTTCGGAAACTTATGGTAAATAAATCGTCGCGCGAAGAAGGTTTTCGCAAGTCGACAGGGAAAGATTCCAGCCGGTTTCGAGGCGCCGTTGATGCGGCACCGGAAACGGGATGGCAATCTCTGCCGGGCGCCTCATCCCGATAAGCGGGTAAAGAAAGCAGCCGGTCAATTCCCAAAAGAGAGGAGCGCCATTCCGCACGAGAGAGGACACTCTTGGTCTGGGTTCTTGCCGCATCCGCATCGGCCAAAACGCTCACATGAAACATCCCGCTGAGTCACCCGTTTTCTGAAGAGAATGAACAGAGCGCGGGCGCATGGTGAAGCGATGGCGTTCTGCCGGCAATTCCTCAGGCGATACGCCCGAGCCTCACCGAAACGACTCGAACGTGGGTGACTTCTCCCAGCCGCCGCATTCCTCCTCCAGGGCGTGGGCGATTCTGTAGAGCGCGGCCTCGCTGAAATTCGGCCCGACCAGTTGCACCGCCAGCGGCAGTCCGTCTCCTGAAAATCCACAAGGCAGGGATATCGCGGGCGCGCCCAGGGTGTTGACCCAGCGCGTGAAGCGCGTGAGCGAGGCGATCAGCCCCTCGGCTTCCGAGCGCGCCTGCGCGTGAGTTGGCGCAGGCGTCGGCGTCGTCGGCCCGGCCAGCACGTCCACGGCGGAGAACACCTCGCTCTCGTAATAACGAATCAACTCCTCGCGCCTGGCGAGGGCGGCGCGATACTCGGCCCCGCGAATCCCGCGTCCGGCTTCCAGGCGCGCCAGGATTTCCGGCGTCACCTGATCCTCGTATTTCTCCAGACGTTCGCCGTGTATCATCAGCGCCTCGTATTTGAAGATCGTGTTGGCGAGTTCTTCGAGTTCTTCCGCGCGGGGAGGCGGCATCGGGACGAGACGCGAGCCCCTGCGCTCGAGCGCCTCGCATGCTTCCCCGAAAGCCGTTTTCATCTCCCCGGAAACGCCGCCGAGCGCCGCCCCTTCGAGAACGCCCACGCGAACGCCCGCTATGCCTTCTCCGAGCACTTGGGTGTAATCAGGGGCGGGCCGCGTGCTCGCGCTCGCGTCCCGGGGGTCCGCGCCCGCGATGGCGGAGAGCACCAGCGCGTTGTCCGCCACCGTTCGCGTGAGCGGGCCGAAGGTGTCGAGCGTCCAGGAGAGCGGCATCCCCCCATGCCGGCTCACGCGGCCGTTCGTGGGTTTGAGGCCCACGACGCCGCAAAACGCCGCCGGCAGGCGGATGGAGCCGCCCGTATCCGTGCCGATGGCGGCCAGCGCCAACCCGCCGGCCACCGCGCATCCCGATCCGCTGCTCGAACCGCCCGTCACGTGGCCCTGCTTCCATGGGTTTTGCGGGTCACCGAAATGCTTGTTCCGACCCGTCGGCCCCATGGCGAGTTCCGCCATGTTGAGTTTCCCCATATTGACGGCGCCGGCTTCATGGAGGCGCTTCCAGATGCTCGATATCGAATCGGGGGGCGGGTCTTCTTCGAACATCACGCTACCGCAAGTGGTGGGGGATCCCGGAATATAGCAGAGGTCCTTGTAGGCCACGGGAACCCCGTCGAGCGGGCCGATTTCATCGCCGAAGCGAAACCTTCGCTCTGATTCCCGCGCCTCCCTGCGCAACTCTCTTTCGCTGACGTGCAGATAGGCCCTCAAGTGAAGATTCCATTGCTTGATAAGGGCGAGGGCGTCGTCGGCGACTTCGACAGGCGAAACTTCACCGGCGCGGTAGGCATCGCGCAGCGCCGTTATCGTCCAGTCGCTCATCGGCGGATTCCGGGGAAGAGGGGCTGGTGAAAAAGTCTCATAGAGAAAGCACGCTGAATTTCACTCCCCCCTTGAGGGGGAGTCGATGAAGCCGAGCGATTTTTGCGAAGGCTGAATCGGTGGGGGGTAAAATGCGTTTTATCGCCATTCCGAATTATACCCCCCACCAACTCGCCTGCGGGCTTCGCCCTTGCCTCGTTGACTCCCCCTCAAGGGGGGAGTGTTGCATCCTGTCTACACTGTTGATTGCATACACCGAATCACGAAATCAGGACTTTTTCAACGGCCCCTGACAAGGGATTGTTGAATAACCCCTCACCGCCTCATCCTGAGTAGCAGCGAAGCCGCGTATCGAAGGATGCCCTCTCGTCCGGCGCGAGGCGTTCGACTCCCCGCGCCCTTCGATACGCCGCCTCCGGCAGCTACTCAGGGTGAGGAAAGAGGCGTTGGCGGTTTTCGGGGTCGAACCCGATTGAGGAATGAGGGTTCGACGCGACCAGGGAGGGAGCGTTCGCTGCCCTTGACGGGACTTCTCCCGCAACCCCAAGAGCTGGGCCGGGCGGATCATCCGCTTCCCGGGTAGCCCGGAGCCTGGAGGACGCGCGTCATCTGGTCTTGGTGGAGATAATCGTGCGTGCCGGAATAGACGATGCGGTCGTAAATGTTGAGGTCGCCGTAGCGGAAATGTTTATGCGTGTAGCGGCTCATGTCGGTGCTCCGGTGAGGGAGCATCGCCTGGTGTACCGCCTCCCGGTTGGGCATGAGCCTGGTGATCATCTCGCGGAAATCGCCTTCGCCCTTGGGGATGAGGAAATCGGGCGCCGGAACCCGGCCCTGCTCCCTGCGCCTGAGCGACTCCCGGCTCATCTTCTGGGGATTCTCGGGCGCCTTATCCCACGAGCCGGACTCCGCTGCCTCCGTGAGATTCTTTTCGAGGGAGCGCGCGTAATAATTGTCCGTCAGAAGGATGTGCTCGAGATTCTCGTGCAGGGACCATTCGCCGTCGGGAGGCCGCCAGTGCACATGGGCGGGGTCGATGCCCTCCAGAAAGGCGATCAGGTTTCTCCTGTCTTTGAAAGCGGAATCGAAAGCCTCATCGAACATCTCTTCTGGAGTCATTTTCAGTATCCTTCACGTCGCGATGGGCGAGGGCTTTTGAATCTCATGGGAGGCTTTTGCGATGAATTTCATGAATCCCTCACTGCGCCGGGAGAGCGCACCTCGATGTCCAGCCATTCCTCCCACAGCTTGATGAGTGAGGCGTATTCTTCGGCCCCGTATCCTTTCTGAATCGCCATTTCATAGACGTGATGCGCAGCACTTGCGATGAAGGTGGGAACGCGCAGTTCGCGGGCCAGCTCGAGGCAAAGGTCGGAATCTTTCGTCGCGAGGTCGGTCGTCATCCCGGGCGTGAATTCCCCCGGCAGGATGTGCTTTCTGAGCCTGTCCTCCACCTGGCGGCTGCGGCCCGAACTGACGGCGATGACGTCGCACAACAGCTCGGGGTCGGCGCCTGCAGCGACCCCCAGGGCCATGGCCTCAGTCAGCGCCGCGAGGTTCACGTGCGAGAGCATGTTGTTCACGACCTTGAACAACATGCCCATGCCGGATGCGCCGCAATGAAAGATGTTTTTTCCGAAATGCGCGAGAAGGGGCTCGAGCTTCTCGAACCCCGCCTCGCCGCCGCCCACCATCAGCGTGAGGGTGCCCGCCTTGGCCCCCTGCACGCCGCCGCTCACGGCGGCGTCCATCAACTCCGCCCCTTGCGCGCGCACCTTGGGGGCCAGTTCCTTGATGAGGGAAGGGGAGACGGTGCTCGTCTCCGCCAGGAGCGCGCCCTCTCGCGCGCCCGCCAGAATTCCTTCCTCACCCAGAATCACCTCGCGCGATATGTCCGGATGCGGCAAAGATGTGAAAATGACCTCTGAGAGGGAGGCCACGTCCGCCGGGTTGCGTCCTGCGCGCGCGCCCTTGCTCTCGGCATCCAGCGTGGCTTCCTCTCGAACGTCATAAGCCGTCACTTCATGACCGGCGCGAATGAGGTGGGCGCAGATCTCGCTTCCCATCCTGCCCAGGCCGATGAAACCAAGCTCCACCTTCCGCCTCCTCGCCGGATGCGCTATCCGTTCATCCATAATGAATAAAAAATGGTCGGGGCGAGAGGATTTGAACCTCCGACCCCCTGAACCCCATTCAGGTGCGCTACCAGACTGCGCTACGCCCCGACCGAAAGAAATGTTCCGCGCAAAAGGCCCGGGCGCGACAGGGCAGGTGGGCCGAACCGCGCCTGGTTTTCGGCGAAAGAAATATCACAGGCTATTTAGTAAGGCTTATGCGTGGCTTTCGTCAAGGGCTTCGCGTTATCGAGGCCGGGGAAATGAATTTTTTCCGAAACCGTCGATCGGGAGGAGAGGAGGAAATTCCGGGAAGGGGAAGGGGGGAGAAGAGGCTGGGTATTCGGGGGTCGCCGCCGTATATCGTTTTGATGCGGTGGGCCCCCGTTTTCGAAACTGTCGTGCGCGTCATCTCGCGCAGCACGACGGCCTGGCCGCCGACGAGCAGACGCATTCGCCCTTTCTTGAGTATCACGGTGGTAAAGTAACTGTATGCTTTCACGGCGAATTCAACTCCCTTGCCGCGCAGCATTCCCGCAGGCGTTATCACGCTCAGGCTCAGCCCGCAGGAAGCATCATAGCACCGCACCGTGCCCCGGTTCAGTTTCGCCGAATACACGCCGCCTCGCTTCATGCCCACCAATTCGAAGGAAGTGTTCGGCTCCAGCACGAGCCGGCAACCCGGGCGTCGCCGAAAATGAACGAGCGCCTTCGAACTCGCGCTCGTGACGATGTGATCGCCGGGGAGCATCGCACGTCTGCCTCTCAGTGAAACTTTTTTTCCGCGCGGGAATACGATGTGGGGGAGACCGGATATCGCTCTCATTTCGACGGGGGCTTTGTTTTCCGCGACAGCGGATGAAACCAGGCACAGGGGAAACAGATGCACCCCAAGAATGAGGATCTTGAGTCTGGTCATGTCATCCCCGTGAAGTAGCGGCTAAACGGCAGTCCTCACAGAATTTTGTAAAGGATTTTCGGGGAGTTTGCAAGCCCCCTAACTAACGGAAAAGTAATCACATCCCAAACTTCGGGCTACAGTGGTTGGTTTTCTAGGGACAGCTCGCGGATGCCGTAGTAGATGAGCGCGAGGCCGACGTAGGAGGCGACGAGGTCAAGGGACCCGATGATGAGGCTGATCTGTTCGTACGTCGTAATGCCTTTGCTCCGGAGTGGGTCACGCATAACTCTCGTGGATTGCTACTATAGAAAGAGAAGCCGCGCTTCGTCAAACGCGACCGGGGAGGGAACGTTCGCCGCCCCGCAAGGGGTTTCCCGGCAGCCCCTAGATGAGCGGACTGCGCCGCGTCGTGATGACGCCGGTCCTCATGCCCGCCGTATGCAAACCACCCCTCAGGCGGCCGTGCTCTATCTTCATGCACCTGTCCATAACGACGAGAAGCCCTGCCTCTTGCGCACGAGCCGCCTCGGCTTCGTTCACCACTTCGAATTGCAGCCAGAGGGATTTCGCGCCGACCCCGATCGCCTCGTCAACCACCTCTGAAATTTCATCCGGTTTGCGGAACACGTCCACAACGTCGGGAGGGTCGGGTATCGAAACGACGTCTGGGTAGGATTTCCGGCCCAATATCCGGTCGTATCTCGGGTTCACGGGGATTACTTCGTACCCCATCCTCTGAAGGTAATACCCGACGAAATAGCTGGGCCTGGATTCGTTCGCCGAAAGCCCCACCATCGCCACGCGGCGGTGGTTCCGCAGGACGCGACGAATCGTGCGCGGGTTCTGATATGCGGGAAATTCCGTCATGCGCTCGTCGTCGCCGCATCGAGGGCCTGGTCGAGGTCCCAGAGAATGTCGTCGATGTGTTCGAGGCCCACCGATATCCGGATGAGGTCGGGCGTGATGTTTCCCGCCCTCAGGTCCTCCTCGCTCAACTGGGCGTGCGTCGTGGAAGCCGGGTGGATGATGAGGCTTTTCGCGTCGCCGACGTTCGCCAGGTGGCTGTGCAGTTGAAGGGCGTTGATGAAGCGAACGGCCGCCTCGAATCCGCCCCGGACCCCGAAGGAAAAAACGGCGCCCTGTCCGTTCGGCAGATACTTTTGCGCTTTTTCATACTCGGGGCTGTCCGCCAGTCCGGGGTAGCTTACGAAACTGATGCGCGCATCCTGCGCGAGATATTCGGCCACCTTCTGCGCGTTCTCACAATGACGCCCCATGCGCAGGCTCAGGGTTTCCAGACCCTGGGCGAACAAAAACCCGTTGAACGGGCCCAGGCACGACCCGATGTCGCGCAGGCTCTCCGCGCGCGCCTTCATGAGGTAGCCCAACTCGCCGAAGGTCTCGAAAAAGCGCAGCCCGTGATAGCCCGGCGAGGGGTCGACCATGCCGGGGAACTTCCCGTTCGCCCAGTCGAAGCGGCCCGAGTCCACGATGACGCCGCCGATGCTCGTGCCGTGCCCGTCGATGAATTTCGTGGCCGAATGCAAAACGATGTCCGCCCCCCATTCGATGGGGCGGCAGAGGTAGGGAGTCGCAAAGGTGTTGTCCACGACGAGGGGAACGCCTGCATCATTCGCGATTTTCGCGAGGTCTTCCAAATCGGCGATGTTGGTGGCCGGATTCCCAATCGTCTCGCAGTAGATGACGCGCGTTTTCTCCGTCACCGCGGCCCCAAAGTCCTCCGGCCGCGTCGGGTCAACGAATGTCGTATTGATTCCGAGTTTTCTGAGCGTGATGTCGAACTGCGTGTAGGTGCCCCCGTAGAGGGCGGCGGAGGAGACGATTTCATCCCCCGGGTTCGTCAGGGTGAACAGCGCGATGAACTGGGCGGCCTGGCCCGAGGCCGTCGCCAGCGCGCCGATGCCTCCCTCGAGAGCCGCGATGCGCTCCTCGAAGACGCTCGTCGTGGGGTTTCCTATGCGCGTGTAGACGTATCCGTAATCCTGCAGGGCGAAAAGACCCGCGGCATGTTCGTCGTCGTCGAAAACGAAACCTGTGGACTGGTAGATCGGCACGGCCCTTGCGCCGGTAGCGGGGTCGGGCCGCGCGCCCGCGTGGAGGGCGTTGGTATCGAAGTGAAACGCTCTCGGGGCCGTTTCCTCTGGCCTGGAATCCTCGTTCATGTGCACTCCTCGAAAAATGGCATGGTTCCGGTTTTGTAATCTCTCAGATTCATTAAAGCAAGCGACGGTCCCGAAAGAAAGCCCTCCGCAGGGGGGTTGTTGACCCCTAATTGAGAGTGTTCACCGTCATTCCGGCGTCAGTCCTGACCGAGGAGGGAGGAATCGACGCGCGAGGTGGGGGTAGGGACAGGCCTCCGTGCCTGTCCTGATTGTCGCCGTCCTGCAAAGGGACAACCACGGAGGGCAGGACAACCACGGAGGGTTGTCCCTACAAACCCTCTACTTGCAGGGGACCCCATACGAAGTTGCTCAATAGCCCTGTTTTCGTGATTCCTCATATCTTGTCAACCGACGAGGGAGGAGACAACACTCCCCCGCAAGGTGCGAATACTCGGCAGGACGTTGATTTTACCTCCCCGCCTGAACCATAATTCCTCGCGTGATGATTGCGACCGTCCCGAACGCCTATGAAAAGCCATGGCTCGAATACTTCTTTGCAACGATGACGGCATCGATTCGGAAGGATTAAAGGCTCTGTACGCGGCTCTCGCCCCGCTGGGGGAGTTGCTCGTCGTGGCGCCGGACAGGGAGCAGAGCGCGGCCGGACACTCATTGAGCCTGCATCGCCCCCTGCGAATCAACGAACTGGAACACAACTGGTTCGCCGTGGACGGCACGCCCACCGACTGCGTCAACCTCGCCTTGAACGGCCTGTTCAAGAACGAGCACCCCGATATGCTCGTCTCCGGCATCAACCGGGGCGGGAACCTGGGTGACGACATCACCTATTCGGGAACCGTGGCCGCCGCGATGGAGGCTACGCTCCTGGGGCTGCCGGCGGTGGCGATTTCCCTCGCCCACGAGGACGGGGAGACGCTCTCCTACGAGTTGGCGAAAAAAGTTGCGCGCGCCGGCGCGAGGGAAGTATTATCCCGGGGGCTGGAGCCGGGCGTTCTGCTGAACATCAACGTTCCGAATATTTCTCCACAAAAATGCCGGGGGGAGAGAATCACCCGGCAAGGCAAGCGTGTTTACGAGGAAGCCATCGTCGAGAAAATCGACCCGCGCGGACGTGAGTATTACTGGATAGGGGGAGGCAGCCTCCACTGGAAGGATGAGCCCGACACGGACTTCGAGGCGGTTTCGAACCACCAGGTCTCCATCACGCCCCTGAGGCTCGACCTGACGGACTATGACGCGATGAAAGGGCTGGAATCTTGGCGTTTTCATTAAACGGAAGAAAGGAAAATCGCTGGCGTCGCTCTCGCGACGAGATGGTGGACAAGCAAATCATCGCCCGCGGAATCGCGGACGCCCGCGTCATAGAGGCCTTGCGCGAGGTGCCGAGGCATCATTTCGCGCCCGAGATATTTCGCGAAACCGCCTATGCAGACAAGGCGCTGCCCATCGGACACGGGCAAACGATCTCCCAGCCCTACATGGTAGCCGCCGCGCTCGAGGCCCTGGAACTCAAAGGCGGGGAGAAGGTGCTTGAGATCGGGGCGGGTTCGGGTTACCTTACCGCGCTTCTCGGGAGGCTCGCGGGCTCCGTCCGCGCGATTGAGCGGGTGCCCGAACTGGCGGTGAGAGCCAGAGAGCGGCTTGATTCTTTCGGCCTGACGAATTATATGCTCTGGACGGCGGACGGCACCTACGGCTGGCCGGAGGAGGCGCCCTTCGACGCCATCGTGAGCGCGGCGTCCGCACCCAGCGTACCGGAGCCATGGATGCAGCAGATAGCTCCCGGCGGGCGCATCGTCATGCCCCTGGGCGAGGGAGAAAAGCAGACCCTCGTTCGGTTCCGCGCCTCCGGAACGGGTCAAGTGCTCCCGCCCGAGGAGTTGGTGAACTGTGTTTTCGTGAAACTGGTGGGAAAGTACGGCTGGGAGAGCCCATAGGAATACGGCGAATCGCCGTCTCATGGATTGTGTCGGGGCGTAGCGCAGCCTGGTAGCGCGCCTGCTTCGGGAGCAGGAGGTCGGAGGTTCAAATCCTCTCGCCCCGACCATTTTCTCATCGCGTCCTTTCAGTCGACTTGGGCGGTATGCGAAGCTGACCCGGAGATTGCCGGGCTCCCGATACTTAAAGTAATACTTCATGTTTATTCGAAGCTGTTAAATCAAATTTAATCCCCAAATATCAATCGATATCTTCATATATTTATCAAAGCACATTAGATATGTCGTCGGTCACTTCTTGCAATGTACGTGTGAATTTCATGCCGACAGATTCACCTCGCCCCCGCTTTCCGCCGCTTGGCCTCGGTTCAATTCACACCAAAGAGATGCACTCTGCAGGACCACAAAAAACCCTGATTTTGTGGTTCGGTTCATGGACGCAATCGGCTTGGAGGGTCTGTAGGGACAGGTCGCGACCTGTCCCTACAAAAGCCAGTGCGGTTTTGATCGTCATTCCGGCGCATGCCGGAATCCAGGCGGACGGATGAAGAAGAAAAACGGGAATGAGGCAGACCGATTCAGGTGGCAAGATTTTCTCGCTTCAAAGTTTTCTCATTTGCTCTGGATTCCGGCATGCGCCGGAATGACGGTGAGTAATCTTAGAAGGTCGACAGTCGATCCCCGTTGAGGGTTTTACCATCATAGTGAGTAGGATCAACCAACTCCTCCCTATTCGGTTGGCTACATATGGCGAAGTTTGAATTCAAGACTTTTTCAACAACCCCATGAATCCACGCCTTCTCGCTCGCTAAAAAAGAGGCGCCCCGTCGAGGGACGCCTCCTTTTCGTTTCTGTCTCACGCTGCGCTATGCGGCATCCAGGGCCTGTTCGATATCGGCGATGATGTCGTCGATGTGCTCGATGCCGACCGAAAGCCGCACGTAGCCCGGCGTCACGCCCGTCTGTTCCTGCTCCTCGGGGCTGAGCTGGGAGTGCGTGGTGCTGGCCGGGTGAATGGCGAGGCTCCTCGCGTCGCCGATGTTCGCCACGTGATAGAACATCTTGAGCGCGTTGATGAAGTTCTGCCCTGCTTCGTACCCGCCGGTGAGATCGATCCCGACCAGGCCGCCGTAGCCGCCTTTGAGATACGTGTCGGCGCGGCGGCGGAATTCTCCGTTCATGAGGCCCGGGAAAATCGTGGTGTTCACCTTGGGATGGTCGTTCAGGTAATCCGCCACGGCGGCGGCGTTCTGGCAGTGCCGCTCCATCCGCAGGGGCAGGGTTTCGAGACCCTGCAGGAACAGGAAGGTGTTGAAGGGGCTCATCGCCTGGCCGGAGTCGCGCAGGAGCGTGACGCGCGCCTTGATGATGTAGGCGATGGGGCCGAGCGGTTTGACGGCTTCCGCCCAGACGGCGCCGTGGTAGCTCGGGTCCGGCTGGTTCAGGTAGGGCTGCCTTTCGGGGTGCGCCGCCCAGTCGAAGTTTCCGCTGTCGATGATGATGCCGCCGATGGAGTTGCCGTGCCCGCCGATGTATTTCGTGCATGAGGAGGCGATGACGTCCGCGCCGTGCTCGAAGGGCTTGCACAGCCCGTGGGCCGCCGTGTTGTCCATGATGAGGGGAATCCCCAGCTCGCGCCCGAGGTCGGAGACTTCCCGGATCGGGAAAACGTGGAGCTTCGGGTTCGGCAGCGTCTCGGCGTAGTAGGCGCGCGTCTTGTCATCCGTCGCCCTGACGAAATTCTCCGGGTCTTCCGGATCCACGAAACGGCACTCGATGCCGATGTCCGCCAACTGGTTGGCGAAGAGGTTCCACGTGCCGCCGTAGAGATCCGTCGAGCTTACGATGTTGTCGCCTGAGCGGGCCACGTTCATCACGGCCATCATCGAGGCCGACTGTCCCGAGGAGACGGCGAGGCCGCCGACGCCGCCCTCGAGAGCCGCCAGCCGTTTCTCCAGCACGTCGTTCGTGGGATTCATGATTCGCGTGTAGATGTTGCCCAGCTCCTTCAACGCGAAAAGATTGGCCGCATGATCCGTGCTGTCGAACTGGTAGGAGGACGTCTGGTAAATCGGTACGGCCACGGCGTTCGTGGTGGGGTCATTGCGGTATCCGGCATGAAGAACGATTGTTTCGTTGTTGCTGAGTTCCAACTCTGTTTCCACTGTCATTTCAAAACCCTCTTTCTCGAAAAAGAAAAGATTTGGCAGATAAGGCAATGCCTCCCGCCGGGAACCGCCCCGACGGTACTTTGAAAACACAAAGCGCCGAATCTACACAAAATCAATAAATTCGGCAAATACAATCGAGAAAAATATCACTTTCATGGAGATCGCCTGAAGCGGTTGACCTGAAATGGTTCCTGGCCCGAAGATAGCCCGCTGAATCAGGCCTTATATCTGCTAGAAAACGGCGGGGACAAGACTCGCCTCATCACCCACACGAAAGGAGAAGGTAGCGGCATGAGACGACAAGCATCGCGCGCGAATCAGAACTGGATTTTCGATAATTTCCTCAAACTCTCCGACAACGAGGACGTTCTCCACCCCGGCATCATGGGCACGCGTTATGAGAGGGGTTTCAGGCACCAGGACCTCGAGGCGGTCTACTCGAAAGTTTCCGGGAGACGCTCCATCCCCCTCCTGTGGGGCAAACAGGCCGCTCTTCAGGAGAAAAAGGCGAAAGCGGCCGAGGAGGCGGGGAACCTCGTGACCGCCGCCATGCACTACAACCGCGCGGGCCTTTGCTACGGGCGCGGCCAGCACCTGATCCCCGTGGATGGACACCCCCGGAAGAAGGAATACTACGCGGGCGTCTCGCGCTGTTTCGACAAGATGCGCGAGATGAGGGGCGGGGACATCCAGAAGCACCAGGTGGAGTTCGACCCCGGCAAGAACGCGTATTTCTACTACTGGCCCCAGGAGAGCGGGGAACCCAGGCCCACCGTCCTCCTCATCCCCGGCATGGACATGATCAAGGAAGACGGCCTTTTGCCCTACAACAACTGGTTCCACGCGCGCGGCATGAACTTCGCCATCATGGACGGCCCGGGGCAGGGCGAGTGCAACATCAACCAGGTGTGGGTGGACCATCACAACTACGCGCGCGCGGGCAGCAAGGTCATCGACTGGCTCGCCGGGCGCGAGGAGGTGGATTCCGCGAGAATCGGCATCATGGGCATGAGCATGGGCAGCCGCTGGACGGTGGAGATCGCCGCCCAGGACGAGCGCGTCAACACCGTCGTCGGCCAGATGGCGAACGTGGGGCCTTCGGACATCATCTTCGACCAGGCCCAGCCCAACTTCAAACGCATCTACATGTACATGACGAACATTCTCGATGAGGATGCGTTCGATGAATTCGTCGAGGAGCGCGACAGCATCTGGCTGCCCCTGGTGGGGGAGATGCAGTCGAACTACCTCCTCGTGGCGGGCGACATGGACGAGCTCTGCACGCCGGACGACATCGACGTGTTCTTCGACCACCTCACCTGCCCCCGCGAGCTTTGGCTCTACGAGGGCGTCTTCCACCCCATGGGCGAGGTGGCCGCGGACATGTACCCCGCCATCGCGGACTGGATGCTGCACTCGCTGAACAACGGACTGCCAGCGGATCACAACAAGCGGGTGATCATTCCCGAGGGAGGCTAAGGCGAATACCCCGGAGAGGGGGTTGTTGGAAAACCCGATGCGGCGCGATCCCCCTCCTCGTCCTGCCAGCCCGCCGCTCCGCCTCACCCTGAGTAGCGGCCCCTCGACTTCGCTCGGGGCAGGCTCCGCTGTCCCCCCACCTTCCTCACCCTGAGTAGCCGCCGAAGGCGGCGTATCGAAGGGCGTCCCCGGACAGGCACAGGGGCCTGTCCCTACGGGTGGATATGGGTTCGTTCGTCATTCCGGTGCCGGAGCCGGCCAAGGCGGGAGGGTTCGACGGAATCCATTCTGACTTTGCCCTTTCGTCTCTTTCATTTCCTCGCCCCGCACGTCGTTTTGCTCGGAAGCCTGGTGTAGGTCAGACATATATGTCTGACATATATGCGGCCCATGACCGGCGGCGAAAAAAGGCCGGGTCGCATGTATGCGACTCCTACACCCCCCAACCCCCCTTGTCAGGTTTTTTTCAACGGCCCCGAGACGGGCGGGGAGTCAACAAAACGGGGCTGCGTACTTCTGGAGCGGGGGAGGGGAATGCGATACGAACCCATCTTAAAAGCGGTCTTCCCGGCACGGGCGCTCATCGCTACTTGACGAGCGGCGCGCGCCCGCTAAAATCAGGGAGTATAGATTCCGCCCCGGGATTTTCTGATGCAGACCATCATCGGCGTCATCGGCGATTCCGAACCGGCTCCTGAAACGGCCAGAGCGGCCGTTTCAG
>JAPOYD010000072.1 GCA_026706735.1 Nitrospinota bacterium
CCCCCTGGTGCACGTCGATAACGTCACGCCCGAGAAGATGGAGGAGAAAGAAGGCTGGGCAATCTCCGAGTTCCGGCTGCCCATCACCGGCGCGCACGGAAGCTCGACGACGGCCTTTCACTCCATCTTCCGGCCCGGCTCCACGCACGCGAAACACTCACATTCCGAGTGCGAGGAGATCGCCGTCTACCTGAAAGGCCACGGCGTGGTCGGACAGGGCGACGAACGCGCCGAGGTGCGCGAGGGCCACTGCCGCCTCATGCCGAAGGGCTCGGCCCATTTCTTCTACAACGAGACGGAAGACGAGGAGGCGATGGTGGTCGGCTTCTACCTCGGCGCGCCGAGCGTGGCGGGCACGGGGTATGCGTTTCGCGGCGACGTGACGCAAGCCGACCTCGACATGCCGCGCGAGGGCATCACCGACGGCATCCTGGTGCATCTGGATGATGTTCAGCCAGAGAACATGAACAAGGGCGAGGGCTGGTCGATCACCGACTTCAGGCTCCCCATCGGACGACATAACGGCAGCGACACGACGCTGTTCCGCGCGCGCTTTTTCCCGGGCGCGGTGCACAAGAAGCACAGGCACGATAACTGCGAGGAGATCTACTACATCATCAGCGGCCACGGCCTGGCGGGGGCGGGTCCGGACCGCGTCGAGGTGCGCGGCGGGCACTTCCACTACATCCCAAAGGGGGTGGAGCACTGGCTCCATAACCTGAGCGATACCGATCCCATCGAGGCGGTGGGGATTTACATCGGGAGCGGTAGCGTGGAGGAGACGGGCTACGTCTACATGGGAGACGTGACCGAAGAGGACATCAAGGCGCGTACGCCACTTTAGCGTCGCCAGCGCACTTGAGACGCGAATAAAGCGGACTTTAAGTATATTCCTTTTGCCTTTCGGGCGCGCCGTGATATGCTTGTAAGGCGTGTGGGAGTGGTGTTCATACCGACATTACAAATAACGGAGCAAAACCATGAAGATAACCGAGGCGGCGGCGGATAAAGTCAAGGAAATCATGGAGCAAAACGGCGGCGGTTTCGCCGGAATCCTGATCAGCTTCGAGGGCGGCTACAAGCTCGACCTGGTGCGGGATGAGGATGCGGATCAGTACGTCCGGGTGGAGAATCCCCTACTGGGCGTCTTCGCCTCGCCCGAGCATGTCGACAGAGCAGAGAAGGCCCAGATCGAGTTCGTCACCGAAGGCCCGACGAGCGGGTTCAAGGTGACGCGCGAAATGACGGAGGGCGACACGTCCCTCCTCGATCAGATTCAGGAGATCATCGACACGGAGATCAACCCGGCTGTCGCGTCCCACGGCGGCTACATCAGCCTGCTGGACGTGGAGGAGAAGCGCGTGTTCGTGCAGATGGGCGGCGGCTGCGCGGGCTGCGGCATGGCGGACGTGACGCTCAAGTCAGGCGTCGAGGCGCGCCTGCAGCAGCTAGACCCCGAGATTCAGGTGGTCGACACCACCGACCACGCGGCGGGCACGAACCCCTACTACGCGCCGACTGGAAAATAACTTTCAAAGCGAAAATGGAAGGGCCGGCCGTTTGGCCGGCCTTTTTTCTTGGGCTTATTCCCCGATATCGAACCTGAGTTTCCCGTGCGCCGCGCGCAGGGCGGCCTCCACGTCCTCTGGCCGCTCTCCCTTGGCGAAGATGAAGCCCAGATATCTGTCCCCTTCGGGCAGCGGCACGACGCGCCCGCCAATGTGGATGGATATGTCGACTTCCGCGACCCCGGGCACGGCCAGGGCTTCCTCTTTTCCCTCGACCCCTCTCAGCACCCCCTCGCCGGGTATGGGAATCATCATGACGCCGGAAGCCTTTTTCTCGCGCTCCATGGAGGGGGGCGCGACGCCGAGGGCCTGGGAGAGGATGAGGCATTCGAGCGAGGCGCCGCCGCCGAATTCGAGCGCGCCCGAACATTTCCCGCCGATGGCGCGGCTCGCCACGTCGATCACGCGGATTTCGCCCGCATCATTGATCCTCAGTTCCGCGTGGAGGGGTCCCTCGCGCAGGCGGATGGCGCGGGCGGCGCGGGTGGTTTCCTCGCGGATTTTCTCTTGCATATCATCGGGAAGCCTAGAGGGCGTGACGTAGATGGTCTCCTCGAAAAAAGGGCCTTCGAGCGGCTCGGGCTTGTCGAAGATGGCGAGAATGTGCGCCTCGCCGCGCACGACGAGGCCCTCCACCGCCACCTCGAGGCCTTCCAGGTAATCCTCCACCAGGATCATCCGCGCCTCAGCTCCGCCGCGTGCGATGGTGTCGGGCTCTTCCAGTATCGCGCCGACCCGGCGGTAGGCCTCTGCGAACTCCGTCTCGTCGTTCGCGCGAATCACGCCCCGGCTGGCGGCGAGAAAGGTGGGTTTCAGCACGCAGGGGTAGCTGATACTCCCGGCGATTTTTTCCGGTTCTTCCTGAGCGGAGACGAGGCGGAACGAGGGCGAGGGCAGGCCCTCTTCGGAGAGCACCTTTCTCAGTTCGTACTTGCTCCGCGTCGTGCGGGAGGCTTCTACGGGGTGGTAGGGCAGCCCCAGCGCTTCGGCGGCCATCGCGCCCAGAATCAGGGTGTCGTCATCCACCGGGGCGACCGCGTCGATGGGAAACTCCTTCGCGAACGATTCGATGAGGCCCGCGCCTGCCTCTGGTTGGCCGTAATCGAGCGTGATGGAGCCGCCCGGGTTCAGTTCGGCCAGGAGGTCGGGACGGTCGGTCCCCACCGTGACGCGGACGCCCATCTCCCCCGCCGCCGCTATGTAGGCGGAAGCGCGGTAGGTGGCCGTCGTCATGAGCAGGAGAACGCGCCTCCCTTCCTCAGGTGGCATACCATCCGCCGTCCACCAGGAGCGACGTGCCGGTGACGAGGCTGCTCGCCTCGGAAGCCAGGAAGATGGCCGGCCCCACGAGTTCGCTCATCTGCCCGAAGCGGCCCATGGGCGTTCTCTCGCAAATGGCGTCGTAGATGAGTTCGTCCTCCTGCAAGGAGGCGGTGAGTTCCGTTTCGATGAAGGTGGGGCAGATGGCGTTCACCTGGATGTTGTCCGTCGCATACTCGCGGGCGAAAACGCGCGTCAGGCCGATGAGGCCGCTCTTCGAGGACGTATAAGGCCCGTAGCATTGTTTCCGGGGGTTCCTGAAGACGGACCAGCCCATCAGGGAGGAGATGTTGATCACCTTGCCGCCGCCCGCTTTTTTCATCTCCTCGCCCGCGCGCCGCGTGATGAAGAAGATGCTCTTGAGATTGAGGTCGAGGATCCTGTCCCAGTCCGCCTCGCTGATGTCCCAGAGCGTTTTCCGCACGTTCGTGCCCGCGTTGTTCACCAGAATGGTGAGGCCGCCGAGTGCGGCGGCGGCTTCCACCACCATGCGCTCAGCAGATTCCATGTCGGTCACGTCGGCCTGGATGAGCGCGCACTTGCGGCCCATGCTCTCGATGGTTTCCTTGGCCTCGCCCGCGGGTTCGATGTCGATGTCCGCGATGACGACGTCAGCACCTGCGGAGGCGAAGCCCTCGGCCAGCGCCCGCCCGATGCCGCGGCCAGCGCCCGTTATGAGCGCTTTCGCGCCGCTCAGGTCGAAAAGGGATTGACTCATGTGTGGTTCTCCTTTTTAGGGGTATCGGTTTTTCCCGATTCTCTCCGCCGGGGCGTTCCGGGTCAATGGGCGCGGGCCTTCTCGTTGGCCTTGGGAGGAGAGTGTGATAATCAATAGGGAGAATTCCTACTATTTTCCGTTCTCATTTGAGAGTGGTTCTCTGGTTCCCTTGCGCGGGAGTGGACGATGGCTAAGCCCAAGGATAACGGCGCGAAAAAAGAGCGCCCCGTCCGGGAGGCGGCCTACAACTCTGGCAAGCCCGTGCCCGTGGTCTACGGCCCCGACGCGCCGGATGCCGCGTACCGGGAAAAGATAGGCTTACCGGGAGAATACCCCTATACGCGGGGCATCTACCCCACGATGTACCGGGGCTCGCTCTGGACGATGCGCCAGTACGCGGGTTTTTCCACCTCGGCAGACACCAATGCGCGGTTTCATTTTCTGCTTGGAAACGGCCAGACGGGCCTCTCGATGGCCTACGATCTCCCCACGCAGCTGGGCCTGGACTCTGACGACGAGGCCGCACAGGACGACGTGGGCCGGCTGGGCGTCGCAGTGGACACCGCCCAAGATATGGCGGACGTCTTCGAGGGGATACCGCTCGACAGGGTGAGCGTCTCGCACACCATCAACTCCACCGCCGCAATCATCCAGGCGTTCTGGCTCATCGCCGCCGAGCGCCAGGGTGTCGCGCTGGAGAAGCTGCGCGGCACCTTCCAGAACGACATGCTCAAGGAATATATCGGCCGGGGCACGTGGATTTTTCCCCCGAGGCCCTCCATGCGCCTCGTCGCCGACGTCATCGAATACAACGCGAAGCATTGCCCGCGCGTGAACGCCATCAGCGTATCGGCCACCCACATCGCCGAAACGGGCGCGACCCTCGCGCAGGACGTCGCCTTCCCGATCCTGAACGCGCTGGCCTACATACGCGAACTCACCGGGCGCGGCCTCCACGTGGATGACTTTGTGCCCACGATGTCGTTTCACCTCTCCGTCGGCGGAGGCGTGGGGCCGTTCAACCTGCTCGAATCTATCGGCAAGCTACGCGCGGCGCGCCGCATCTGGGCGCGCACCATGAAGGAGAAATACGGCGCCAAGAATCCGAAAACCATGCAGCTCAAGTTCTCGACCGGCAATTGCGGCAGCCGCATGGCGGCGCGCGAGCCGCTCAACAACATCGTGCGCCAGACGCTCTACACCCTGGCCGCCGTGCTGGGCGGCACGCGCTCGGTCAACATGGCGTGTTTCGACGAGGCGTTCGAGATTCCCTCGGACGAGTCCATCCGCACGGCGCTAAGGATCCAGCAGGTCATCGCCCATGAGAGCGGCGTGGCCGACACGGTGGACCCGCTGGCGGGGGGCTATGCGGTGGAAGCCGTGACGGATCAGGTGGAAGAGGAAATCCAGGCCATCGTGGATGATTATGAATCGCGCGGCGGCATCGTTCCCTTCATCGAGAGCGGGGAAATCCAAAGGCTCCTCGCGCGGCAGGCCTATGAGCACCAGCGGAAGATCGCGGAAGGCGAGCAGGTGTGGGTGGGTGTGAACAAGTTCACCTCCGAGGAGGAAGACCGCATGAGCGCGGGCGAGGGCCTCTACGAAGTGGATGATTCGGTGCTCGAAAAACAAAAAGAGCGTCTCGCGCGGGTGAAGGCCGCCCGCGATGAAGGCGAGGTGGCTGCGCAACTCGAGAAGCTGGCGAGGACGTGCGAATCGAAGGAGAACCTCGTGCCCTATCTCATGGACGCCGCCCGAGCGCGCCTCACGGTGGGGGAGATGACCGGGGTGATGCGCGGCGCCTTCGGCGCCTACGTGGAGCCGTCCGTAGTTTGATGGAGAGCGGGACCAAGCGCATACGGGTGCTCATGGCGAAGCCGGGCCTCGACGGGCACGATCGCGGGGTCAAGGTCATCATCCATGCGCTGAGAGACGCGGGCATGGAGGTGATTTATTCGGGTCTCAGGCAGACGGTGGAGCAGATCGTCTCCGTCGCGATCCAGGAGAACGTGGACGTCATCGGCCTGAGCATACTCTCTGGCTCCTACATGGGGATTGCCCGCAGGCTCATGGCGAGAATCAGGGAAGAGGGACTCGATGATTGCCTCGTCATCCTGGGTGGCAACATCCTGGAGCGCGACGTGGCGCAGCTCAAATCCTTAGGCATCGCCGAAGTCTTCAACCACCATGCGGAGATGGCCGAAGTCGTCTCCTACATCCGGAACAACGCGGCGGCCTAGCAGCGGCGTATCTTTCGTGGGGGAATCAGTTTTGGATAAGCCGCTCGAAGGCGTGCGCATACTCGATCTTTCCGCCCTGCTCGCTGGCCCTTATGGTAGCATGGTGCTGGCCGATCTGGGCGCGGACGTCATCAAGATAGAGGTGCCGGGGAGGGGCGACCTCGTCCGCACGATGCCGCCGCACTACGTGGGCGAAACGAGCGCCTACTTCATCGCGCTCAACAGGAACAAGCGCGGCATTTTCCTGAACCTCAAAGACGAGGAGGGCTACCGCGTCTTCTGCGAGATGGTGAAGCGCTCCGACGTCGTCTATGACAATTATCGCCCCGGCGTCCTGGAGCGGCTGGGCGCGGACTACGAAACGCTTAAAGTAGTGAACCCGCGCATCATCAGCGCCTCCGTCACCGGCTACGGACTCACCGGCCCCCAGAAGGACAAGCCCGCGCTCGACCTCATCATCCAGGGGCGCGGCGGCATCATGAGCTTCACCGGTGAGCCGGGAAGGCCGCCCGTGCGCTTGGGCGTCCCCATGGGAGACATGGGAGGCGGCATGTTCGCCGCCCACGGGATCCTGGCGGCCCTCTACAAGCGCGAGCGGACGGGCGTGGGCCAGAAGGTGGACGTCTCGCTCTTAGACAGCCAGCTTTACCTCGCGAGCTACCGCGCGCAGTACTACCTGACGGCGGGCGATGTGGCCGAGCCGATGGGCACGGGCCACGCATCCGCCGTTCCTATCGGCGCTTATCAGTGCGGCGACGGCAAGTGGCTCGTGCTCGACGCCATACTGGATCATTTCTTCGAGAGCCTCTGCGACGCGCTGGGTCAACCCGAGTGGAAGGACGACCCGAGGATGAAGGATCGCCCCACCCGCCTCGAGAACCGCGAGTACGTGGACGCGAAGCTCTCGGAGGTTTACAAGACGAACACGGCCGCGCACTGGATAGAGAGAATCGAGGCGCACGGCGTTCCCTGCGGGCCGATCCAGAGCATCGACGAGGCGCTGAACGATCCCCAGACGCGTTCGCGAGAGATGGTGGTGGAGATGACGCACCCCGATCTCGGCGATATGAACACGTTCAACACGCCTATCAAGATGGAGGGCACGTGGGGTTCCACTCCCTCGCCGCCTCCCCTGATGGGTGAGCACACCGTAGAAGTGCTCAAGGAAATGCTCCATCTGAGCGATGAGGAAATCGAAAGGTTAAAAGCACGCAAGGCGATTTGAGGGGCCCGTCATGTTTCATGACAAAAAGGCTTTCGTGTTCGACCTGGAAGGGGTCTTCTTCGCCGGAGACGAGGTGATGCCCGGCGGGCGCGAGTTGATGCGGGCCGTCAAGGCGAGGAACCTCCCCCATCGCTTCATCACGAACATCAGCCGCAGCACGGCGGCGGAGATTCGCGCCCACATGGCGGGGATTGGCCTGGACCCGGGGGAGAACCTGATCGTGGCCGCGCTGGACCGGGTCGGTTCGTTTTTGAGGAAGAATTTCGGGCCTGGCCGGGCGTACGTGCTGGGGACGGATTCGCTCAAAGGTGCGGTCGCATCGGGCGGTTTCGAGATATTGGGGCCTGAGGAGGAGGATAAGGCCGACGTCGTGCTCGTCGGTCTCGATGAGGATCTCACATACCAGACGCTGAGCGCCGCTGCGCGGGCGGTGAGCCGGGGGGCACGCTTCGTCGCCATGAACCCCGACGTGCGCCTGCCGAGCGAGGATGGTTCGTTCTCACTCGGCGGGGGCGCCATCGTGGCGTCGGTGCGGGCGGCGGCGGGGCGTGAGCCGGTGTTTTTCGGGAAGCCCGAGCCTTTTCTCTTTGAAGAGGCGCTCGAAGAACTGGGCGTGGAGGTGCGGCACGCCGTCATGGTGGGGGACAACCTGAGGACGGACATCGCGGGCGGCCAGAACCTGGGCATGGCCACCGTGTGGGTGAACCGCTGGGGCGTGATTGCCGGAGATCCGGACGTGACGGCGGACCTGGAAGTCAAGACGCTCGAAGAGTTGATGCCGCATCTGCCGGGCGGCTAGACGCTCGAAACAGAGAGGACGACATGGCGCTGGTGGAATATGAGGTGAGAGACAAGCTGGCCTGCATCACGCTGAACAGGCCGGAGAAGATGAACGCGATCAACCACGAGATGAGCGAGCGCATCTTCGCGATCTTCGACGAGATGGAGAGCGACCCCGGTGTGTGGGGCTGCCTGATTACGGGGAACGGGAAAGCGTTTTCGAGCGGGCACGACCTCACCGAGCCGCCGCCGGAGGAGGGGGAGGTCAAACCTGTCTCCGACCTCTATCAGGTCATCATGGAGCTTTTCAAACCCTGCTTCGCAGCGATCAACGGGTTCTGCCTGGCGGGCGGGGCGGGCATCGCGCTCTCCTGCGACGTGCGCGTCATGGCCGAGGATGCGCAACTCGGCTGGCCCCAGGTGATGCGCGGCATCTCATCTGTAAGCGGGCCGATTCTCCTGGCGAAGCAACTGCCCTTCAACCTCGCGCACTACCATCTGTTCACCGGCGAACCCATCGACGCGGAAACCGCGCTCAGGCTCGGCCTCGTGAACAAGGTGGTGCCTAAGGAAAAAGTGCTGGAGGAGACCGAGAAGATCGCGCGGCAGGTGCTGGCGAACGCGCCCCTGGCGGTGCGCGCCATCAAGGAGATCACCGTCCGCGCGCGCGACATGACGATGGAAGACGCGCTGCGCTTCGGCGACGTGATCCTGAAACGCCTCCTGGAGACTGAGGACGCCGAGGAGGGCGTGCGCGCCTTCAAGGAGAAGAGACCGCCGCGCTTTACGGGGAGGTAGGGTCAATCGCGACTGATGAAGGAGCGATTGCTCGTAGATCAGGGAGGGAGCGTGCTTTGCGGTAGGGACAGGTCGCGACCTGTCCCTACGGTTTGAATAATCGTTGAATTGTAGGGGCGGTTCGCGAACCGCCCCTACGGACGAAGGCGGGTTCTCGCATCACGCGGGCGGACACGCGGGTCCGCCCCTACGGACTATAAGGCACACTCCCACTCCCCCCTTGCGCGCCCGTGTGAGTCGTTGCATAACGGGATCTCGTAAGCTACCTCCACTTTCACCTGAAAGGAGGCCGTGGTGGACTTCGCCCTCACCGACTCTCAACGGGAAATCCGGCAAAAAGCCCGCGAAATCGCGGAGAGCAAGATAGCGCCCAAGGCGGCGCACTGGGACGAGACCGAGGAATACCCCTGGGAGAACGCCCGTATTCTGGCGGATGCAGGTTTCATGGGCATGAACATCCCCAAGGAATTCGGCGGACCCGAGCGCCCGCTCATCGAGGCCGTCCTGGTGGTCGAGGAAATGGCCAAGGTTTGCGGCATCACGGGGCGCATCGTGGTGGACAGCAACATGGGCGTGGTGGGGGCGATTATCAAATACGGGACCGAGGAGCAGAAGAAAAAATATCTGCCCATGGTGCTGGCAGGCGATAAGCCCGCCATCGTCATCACAGAGCCCGAGGCGGGAAGCGCCGCCACCGACATGACGACGCGGGCCGTGCTCGACGGCGATGAATATATCCTGAACGGCAAGAAGAAATGGATCACCGGAGCGGGCGTCTCCCACATCAACCTCGTGTTCGCCCGCGTGGTGCACGGCGGGGACGAGCAGGGAATCGGCGCGCTGATCGTGGAGCTGGGGGCGGAGGGCTTCCGCATCGGGGAGCGCGCCTTCATGATGGGCTTGCGGGGTATTCCCGAGAGTGAGGAGATTTTCGAGAACTGCCGCGTTCCCCGGGAAAACCTGGTGACGGTGGGCTTCGGCCGCCTGATGGCCGCCTACAACGCCCAGCGCGTGGGGGCTGGCACGGTGGCTTTGGGACTCGCCGAGGGGGCTTTCGCCCAGGCGGTGGAATACGCAAAAAAGCGCGAGCAGTTCGGCCGCCCGATATCGGAGTTCCAGGGGCTTCAGTGGATTCTGGCGGATGGACGCATACAGCTCGACGCCGCGAGGCTCCTGCTCCACCGGGCGGCGGTGCAGGAAGACCCCAAAACGGGCTTTCCCGACATGCACCTCGCCGCCATCGCCAAGACGTTTTCGGCCGAAGCCTCGATCAAGGTGGCGAACGATGCGCTCCAGATTTTTGGAGCCGCGGGCTATTCGCGTGATTTGCCGATCGAGCGCATGGCGCGCGACGTGCGGATGTTCACCATCGGCGGCGGCACCACCCAGGCGCAGCGAAACGTGATCGCCTCAGGGATTTTCGGGAGAAAATTCTCGCAGCGCCGGGGCGGGTAAGAAGACCCGAAGAATTCGCGTATGGCGAAATCGCCCTGCGTTCGCTTGGCTTTTTCAGGGCTGGAACCTCCCCGGAGAGAGCGGATAAACCCCGGCCGTAATGCAAAGGAACCGTGATGGCTATCTTTTCGCTGAAGGAAGCCCGTGACCTGTTGCCGCGGGTCAAGGAAGTGACGCAGCACTATTACGATGTCGTTGAGGAGATGCGCGAACAGCTGGAAAACCTCGAAGAGTCAAGTGATGCCAAGCGCCTCGAAGGACTCATGAACGACGCGGTTGGCGAGTGGGTTGAGGCCGTCAGAGACCTGGGCGTGGAAGTCAAGGGCTTGTGGCTGGCGGATTTCGATTCGGGAGACGGCTACTACTACTGCTGGAAGCTCGGCGAGGACGACATCGAACATTTTCACAGCTACGATGGCGGGTTCGCAGGCCGCCGTCCCATTTCGTTGCTGGAGTAAGGCTTGTTGTTCCTGACCGCGGCGCCGATTCGATTCCGGAAAATCAGTAGATGCCACGGTTCACGCCTGGCTGACGTGCGCCGGCTGGTGGGGGAACAGATACGCCCTAGCCGTATTGCAGTATCATGCCGGTGATCCCGCATTCGATGCAGCCGGCCACCTCGATGCAGCGCGAGTTCGCAGGCGGCATCACCACGCCGGTGATGCCTTCCCTGTAGAATCGTTCGAAAGGATAGCGCCGCGCGATGGAGCGGCCTCCCACCAGCCGCATCGCGTGTTGCACCACTTTGGCGCAGACCTCGCACGAGATGTATTTGGACTGCATGACGGTTTTCACCGTGTTCTGGTTCGCCATGCCGTCCCCTTGTTCTTTCACGTGGCACGCCTCGTAGAGGAGCATCCGCGCGGCCCTGAGCTCGGAGCTCAACTCGCCGATACTGCTCTGGTACATCTCGTTGTGGCTCAGCGGTTCGGGGTTGGGCGGGTATTGCGTCGTTTTCACGTATTCGACCAGGTGATTGTAGGCCCCCTCCGCGATGCCGAGGTAGGCGGCGGCAAACCCGAGGTGGAACATGGTGATGTCGATTTTCCCCAGCGCGCCGATGAAGTTCTCACCCCCCAGGATGTCCTCGTCCGGCACGAAGGTATCCTCGAAGATGATGTCGTCGCTCGCCGTTCCCCGCATCGACATGGTGTCCCACACAACCTCCACCGAAGAGCCCGCGTAATCCTTATGGAGTACGGCGGTCATGATGGCCTCGGCGGCGGTCTTCTTCCCCTCCAGGAACCCGGTGGTGAAGTAGTAATCGGCGTGTTCGCCTATCGAAGCGGAAATCTTCCTGCCGGTCAGGCGGTAGCCGCCCTCGACGGGAGAGAAGATGGACTTGAGCGTCACGAGATGGCGGAAGCTCATGCCGCGCTCCGCCGTAACGGAGGAGAAGAGCTTTCCGTTCTCGACGATGTCGGGGAGCACGCGCTTTTTCTGCTCATCGTTCGCCAGGGCGAAAAAGAGGCTCACGCAAGTCTGGTGCATGTTCCAGGTCAGCGCGGTGGAGGCGCACGCCTTGCCCAGTTCGGCGAGCGCCATGTTGTAGGTGAGGGAATTCGCGCCCGAACCGCCCCATTCCTCGGGGATGCACAAGGCGTTGAGGCCCGCGTCGACGAGCAGTTTGTAGTTCTCGGTGGGGAAACGGCCCTCGCGGTCGATCTCGGCCGCCATCTCTTCCATCTGTGGCGCGAGGGCTTTTATTTTGTCGATGATTTCCTTGTCGTATTTCAGATCCATCAGCGTTTCGTAAGACTCACTCGCCGCGGTAATGGGACCCATTTTTTCCCTCCTGTTCATCGAGGCGAAAAGCGCCACGCCCCGATCATCCAGACGGCGTTCTCCTTAAGGGCCGAGCGGGAGGAAATGCCCGACGCATCTTTTGTTCAACCCATTCTAATCTCCATATTCCGGTTTCGGATAATGCTCCATCTGCTCACCTGTCGGCGCAATCGCACCACACGCCGTGAGGTGTTGCTTGTCGTCAAGTGAGTGATGTCCGATTCTATCAGATGCCTCTCCGAGTTTGACAGCGCTTCATCGAGGCATGTAATCTCCGCTGGGTTTTTCATACTTTAACCCATTGAGATAATTCTTGCACCAGCCGCAAATCGGTTCTGGTTTCGTTACTCGTGTTTTTCGGGAGATTCAGCATGGCTCCCCGCATACTCGTCTCCACCACGCCGTTCGGGGAGATTGACCCCAAACCCATCGAGATGCTCGAAAGCGCAGGGCTGGAGTACGTGCGCAACACGCTGGGCAAACGGCCGAACGAAGATGAATTCGCCGAGATGATTCGCGGTGGTTTCGACGCCGTCATCGCGGGTCTGGAACCCTTCAACCCGAGGATACTCGATTTGGCGAAAGGGCTTCGGTTCATATCGCGCGCCACGGTGGGCCTCGAGACGGTGGACCTGAACGCGGCGAGGGAGAGAAACATTCTCGTTGCGAACACCCCCGGGGCCAACTCGGAAGCCGTGGCGGAACTGACGCTGAGCCACCTGCTCTCGCTCCTGCGCGGCGTGCATCGCTCGCACAACGCGCTCTTGGGCGGCGAGTGGCTCCAGTACATGGGCCGCACGCTCGATGAGATCACCCTGGGCGTCATCGGCGTGGGGCGCATCGGCAAGCGGGTGATTCGCCACGTATCAGGCTTCGGCGCGAAAATCATCGCGAACGATCTCGCGCCCGATGCGGAATTCGGCGAACGCTACGGCGTGGAATGGGCCGGGAAGGAAGAAATCTACCGGCGCGCCGATGCCGTCTCCCTGCACGTTCCCGCCACGCCGGCGACGATTCACATGGTGGGGGAAGACGAGATCGCAATGATGAAAAAAGACGCTTTTCTCATCAACACGGCGCGCGGCGTCATCGTGGACGATGAGGCGCTCGCTCGCGCGCTGCGCTCGGGCCATCTGGGAGGCGCCGGGATTGATGTTTTCCCCGAAGAGCCTTACCGGGGAGTCCTCGTGGGCGCGCCCAACTGCATTCTCACCGCGCATCTCGGCGCGAGGGCGCGCTCCTCGCGTCTGCAGATGGAACTCGACGCGACGGAAAACGTCCTATGCTTTCTGGCGGGGGAGCCGATTCCGGGACTCGTGCCGGATGAGGAATACGAAATGCAGCGCATCATCACCGCCGACGCGAACGCCTAAACCGGAACTCATAATCTCCCAAACTTTGGAGTCATTCGATGCCCAGGACACCTGATTATTTCGCGGGAAAAACCATCATCGTCACCGGCGCGGCGAGCGGCATCGGCAAGGAGACCTCCCTTATATTCGGGCGCGAGGGGGCCAACGTTTTCTGCGCGGACCTGGATGAGGAAGGCGCCGCCGATGTGGCCGAGCGCGTTACGGAGAACGGGGGCCGCGGCGTTCACATGAAGGTGGACGTCACCTCGCGCGAAGAGGCGTTCGAGATGACGAAACGCGCCAAGGATCGGTTCGGCCGGGTCGATTTCTCGCTCAACTCCGCAGGCGCTGCACTCAGGCGCTCCGATTTTCTGGGTATCGACGACGACCTGTGGGAGCGGACGTTCGACCTGAACGTCAAGGGCGTTTTCTACTGCATGCAGGCCGCGATTCCCGAAATGCTCGAAAACGGCAAGGGCGTCATCGTCAACATCGGCAGCATGGCGCACAAGCGCGGCGGGCCGGGCCACTCGGTGCACTACGCGGCGGCTAAGGGCGCGGTGGTGACGATGAGCATGGGTGTGGGCCGTGAGTATGCCGATAAGGGCATCCGGTGCATGTCCATATCGCCGGGACCCATCGACACGCCGTTCCACGACGTCTCCTCGGAAGAGCTCAGGGAGTCGATGCGGAGCCAGATACCGATGGGCCGCTTCGGCACGCCGGAGGAAATCGGCGAGCTGGTGCTGTTCATGTGCTCCGATGCGTGTGAGTTCATGACGGCGGATACCGTGTACGTGAACGGCGGCGGGGGCTGGAAGTAGGGCGCTAGGTCATCTTCTCCAAAAAAGGTTCAAGAGCAGCGTCAGCACGATGCTGATCACGATGCAGGTCACCACCGGGAAGGAAAAACTCCAGTTCTTGCCGCGCAGGTGAATGTCGCCCGGCAGTTTCCCCAGAAACGGTATCTTGGGCGCCAGGACGAACACCAGCCCTAGGACCATCAGGACCGCGCCGAGCAGAATCAGCGTTTTACCGAAACCGCCGAAAGGCTCCATCTGCTTTCTTTCCTCTTAGGCGGACGTATCGGTTTCCTCATCCTTTGCGCTTGCGTCCCAAAGCTCCCGCTGAACCCCTTTGGGCAGCGCGACGCCGAGGTGCGCATACGCCGCCGATGGCGCGCGCCTGCCGCCGCGCGTGCGCTGTACGAAACCCGCCCGCAACAGGAACGGCTCCACCATGTCCACCAGGGTGTCCGTTTCCTCGTTCATGGTGGCGGCGATGGCCTCCACCCCCACCGGGCCGCCGCCGTATTGGTCGATGATCGTTCTCAGATATTTTCTGTCCAGCGCGTCCAGCCCCAGTTCGTCCACGCCCTCCATGGCGAGCGCCTCACGCGCGCTGGTGAGGGTGATGGCATCGTCGCCGCGCGCCTGGCAGAAATCGCGCGTCCAGAGCAGGAGCCGGTTCGCCGTTCGTGGCGTGCCCCTGCTTCTTCGGGCGAGTTCGCGCGCCGCCTCCTCTTCTATCGGGGCGTCGAGGCGCACGGCGCTCCTGAGGAGGATCTGCACGAGTTCCTCTTCTGAATAGAAATCCACGTGGTAGACGAGATAGAAGCGTTCCCTGAGAGCGGCGGTCAGGGCGCCGGGGCGCGTCGTGGCGCCCACGGCCGTGAAAATCTTGAGCGGAAAATTGATGGTGCGGGCCATGGGGCCGCGATCCACAACGAAATCCACGCGGTAATCCTCCATCGCGGGGTAGAGGAATTCCTCCACCGCGCTGGGCATCCGGTGGATCTCGTCGATGAACAGCACGTCGCCCTGCTGGAGGCCCGTGAGTATTCCCATCAGGTCCGCAGGTCTCGATAGTGAAGGTCCGGAGGTCTTGACGAGGCGCGTGCCCATCTCTTCGGAGATGATGTGCGAGAGCGTGGTTTTCCCCAGACCCGGCGGCCCGTGGAAGAGAATATGGCCCAGGGGCTCGTTTCTTCTGCGCGAGGCCTCGAGCGCAATCCGCAGCTTGGCCACCAGGTCGGTCTGGCCCACGTATTCTTCGAGTCTAGTGGGCCTGAGCGAGGTGAAAGTCCGCTCCTCCGCCGGGCTCGCCGCCTTCGCGCTCACGCGCCGCTCGATGACCATGTTTTTCTCCCTACCGGCTCAGCCGGAACACTTCCTGCAGGATGGCTTCCGCCTCCGCGTCCGTTCCCAGCGAGGCGACGGCGCGCTCCACGAGGTTCTCCGCCTCGGGCGTGCGGTAGCCCAACTGCCCGACCAGCACGGCCATGACGTCCCCGTGCAGGGGGGTGGCGTCGCGGTGTTCGAGCGATGGAACCTCGATATCGCGCGCCAGTTGAAGCTCCGCGATTTCCTCTCTGAGCGTGGAGATTACCTGTTCGGCCTTTTTCCTGCCGATGCCGGGCAGTTTGGTGAGCAGAGCGGCGTTCGCCGCCGCGATGGCTTCCGCGATCTGGAGTGGGGGCAGGCTCATCGCCCGCACGCCGCTTTTGGGGCTGATGCCGGGCACTTTGATGAACGCGAGGAAAAAGGCTCTTTCTTCCGCTGAGAGGAAACCCACCAGCCGGGGCAGGAGCTGGCCCGTGGCCACGTTTCCCTCCAGGTAGTGATGGGTGTGGAGTTCCACCGCCTCGCGCGCGCCCATGAGGGCTTGCAACTCATGCACCGCGTATCCGCCCACCTGTATTTCATAGGCGACCCCGGTCGGCGTCTTCAGGATGACGCATTCGGCCTGGACGTCGATGATCTCTCCCGATATCTGCCGGATCATGAGCCGCTCCCGACTGCTTGTTCGCGCCTCAAGTGGCTGCGGTCGATGTGGCAGTACGCGGCAGCGATGGCGTCGGCCACGTCGGCGGGTTCGGGTAAATCGTGCAATCGGAGTCGTTGCTGGACCATGTGCTGTACCTGCGACTTCGTGGCGCGTCCGGCGCCGACGAGCGATTTCTTGATCTCCGTGGCCGCGTAGCTGACGACCGGAACGCCCGCCTGCGATGCGGCGAGGAAGATCACCCCCCGCGCGTGTCCCATGATGATGGAGGTGCGGGGGTGCCTGTAGTGGCTGTAGAGGTTTTCCACGGCCATGACGTGGGGTTCGTTCGTCTCGATGATTTGGGCGAGGTCTTTGTGCAGTTCATAGAGGCGCTTCTCGGTGGGTGCGCTCGGGTCATTTTTGAGGATGCCGCCGTCCACCAGGCATGGTTCGTATTCGCCCTCATCGAGGCGCAAGACGGCGTAGCCCGTGACGCCAAGGCCGGGGTCCACGCCCAGCACGCGGAATGTGTTTTCAGGTTGCGCCAAAAGAAAACCCCACGGGCGGTGGGTTGTGCGTTTATGCGGATGCTTCCGCCATCTGTTCTTCTGAAATGTCGAAGTTCGCGTAGACGTTTTGCACGTCGTCGTTGTCCTCGAGCGCTTCCATGAGGCGAAGCATCTGCTCCGCTTCCCTGCCCTCGAGCTTCACCGTCGATTTGGGCAGCATGGCGAGCTCGGCCGATTCCGTTGGTATCCCGCTTTGCTCGAGCGCCCCGCGCACGGTCTCGAACGCATCAGGCGCGGTGTGGATTTCGAAGAAATCATCCGAGGATTCAAAGTCCTCCGCCCCCGCTTCGAGAGCGAGTTCCATGAGCGTCTCCTCATCTACGCTCTCCTGGAGGACGAGGAACAAGCCCTTTTTCTCGAAGTTCCACGCCACCGCGTTCGGCTCGGCCATGGTGCCGTTGTTCTTCGTCAGGATGTGGCGTATTTCAGCGCCCGTGCGGTTGCGGTTGTCGGTGAGCACAGAGATGAGAATCGCCACCCCGTTGGGACCATAGCCCTCATAGGCGCATTCCTCGTAGTTCACGCCTTCGAGCTCGCCCGTCCCCTTGGCGATGGCGCGGGTGATGTTGTCCTGGGGCATGTTGGCCCCTTTCGCCGTCTGGATGGCCGTGCGCAGCCGGGGATTGCCGTCGGGGTCTCCCCCGCCGAGCCGGGCCGCGATGGTGATCTCCTTGATGAGTTTGGTGAAAATCTTGCCGCGCTTGGCGTCGAGTGCGCCTTTTTTCCGCTTGATGGTGCTCCATTTGGAATGACCGGACATGACGGGTACTCCTGCGATTCTCCTGCGGTGGGCCTATCCCTCTCCAGCCGAAGGGCATTCGTCTTCATGAGGCATTCTGACTATAATTTCTAGCATGAGGGGCGGTGGGAGTAAAGACTTGAATGATCGGGAGTTGGTTCCCACCTGAAACATCTTGCGTGGACACTCATGTGCTGAGGTGATATTTTTCCGCCAGACATTTCCGGGGAGGATGGGTCCTGAGTGCTCAAAAGATAGTATCATCGATGAATCCCGTCGAAAGAGGCGTGCGGACGCTTCTTATCGAGGCCGAGGCGCTCGCAGGGCTCATCGAGCGGCTGGATGAAGGGTTCATCAAGGCGGTCGATATCGTTCTGGGGTGCAAGGGCAAGGTCGCTGTCACCGGCATGGGGAAGAGCGGTCTGATCGGCCAGAAGATTTCCGCCACGCTCGCGAGCACGGGCACGCCCTCTTATTTTCTGCACCCCGCCGAGGGCGTCCACGGCGATTTGGGCATGGTGACGAAAGACGACGCCGTCGTCGCGCTTTCCTACAGCGGTGAGACGGACGAGGTGTTGCGCATACTGCCCGTCTTCGCCCGTCTGGGCACGCCGCTCATCGCCATCACCGGAACAAAGAACTCCACCCTTTGGCGCGCGGCGCAGGCCGTACTGAACATTCACGTGAAAGAAGAGGCCTGCCCGATCCAACTCGCGCCCACGGCGAGCAGCACCGCCGCCCTGGCCATGGGCGATGCGCTGGCGATGGCCGTTCTGGAGGCGCGAGGGTTTCAGCCCGAGGATTTCGCCCGCTTCCATCCCGGAGGCGTATTGGGGAAGAAGCTCATTCGCGTGAAAGAACTGATGGTTACGGGCGGCGACGTCCCGCGCGTGGAGGAGACGGCTCCCCTGGCCCGGGTCGTGCGCGAGATGAGCGCCAAGAGGCTGGGCATGACGTGCGTGATGGGCGCGGAGCAGGAACTGCGCGGCGTCGTCACGGACGGTGACTTGAGGCGCGCGATGGAAAAGATTGGGGATCTGCCCGACTTGAAGGCTCAGGATCTGATGACGTCCGCTCCCAAGACGATCGACCAGGACGAAATGGCCGCAGCTGCGGTTCAGATGATGGAGGCGAGCGCCATCACATGCCTGGCGGTCACCGCCGGCCCCGATGGACGCCTCGCCGGCGTGCTGCATCTGCACTATCTGTTGCGTGCAGGCGTGGTGTAAGCGTTTTCCCCTCAGACTGAATTCTCGAATCATCCAGGCGCGGCATCGGCCCGCCCCTCACTTCCACCCCGAAGGCCCGAAAATCAAGAGAGCGAGCGCTGCGGCTATCATCAGCACGATGCCACCCGCGAAGCTCAAAGCGGGCGGGATGCGTCCGCGAAGCAGCCTTCCCAGCAGAAATCCGGCCACGGCCGGCAGAATCGAAACGGCGGAGCGCGCCGATTCAAAGGCTCCCAGCGCGCCCGAGCCGCTCAGCACCGCTATCTGAACGCTCGCGAACACAAGTGCTGCGGTGTAGGTGAGCCGCATCATCCGGGCGCGGCCCGCGCCCGTGCTGTCGAGATACATGATGCTTATGGGGTTGCCCGCGAATGAAAAGCCGCTCAGGCCGCCCGCAAAGAACCCGGCCAGATAGGTGAAGAAGGTCTCGTCTCGCATGTCGAGCTGGACTCTCTGCCGCGAGATGCTGTAGACGGCGAACAACAGGACGAGGACGCCTACCGACCACTTGAGGAACGTGGGCGGGCTGGCGAGCAGGGTCAGCACGCCCACGGCGGCGCCCGCCGCGCCCGCACCCAGGAAGGGCATGAGGCGTTTGAGTGAGGGGGCGGGAACGCCGCCCCCGATCGCGCGAATCGCCATCAGGATCAAATTCGGCAGCGAGAGGGTGAGCACGGAATCGCGCACGCCGATGAGGGCGCCCAGCGCCGGCGTCGCCAGGAGGCCGAAGTCTATCCCTGAGGCTCCTTCCAGGAACGCCGCGGCGAAAACGAGAAGCGTGATATCCCAGGTAGGCCACATCGGTTCGGGTGAGTCCGCTTAGAGGTTCAACAGGCGCTGAATGTTCTTGTGCGAGACGTTCTCGTATTCTTCCCGGCTCAGTCCCGATTGCCGGAGCGTTTCGACCGCCTCGGTATCCGTCATGTCGTAGGGCAGGTCCGTGCCCAGCACGACCCGGTCTCCTCCCATCACGTCCACCAGGAAGCGCACGACGGGCGGATGAAACACCAGCATGTCCAGATAGAAGTTCGAGCGCAGATACTCGATGGGGGCGCGCGAGATTTTTTCGCACTCGGGCCGCACCTTCCATCCGTGGGCGAAGCGGCCGACCAGATAGGGCGCGGTTCCCCCGCCGTGCAGGAAGATGAAGGTGAGGTTCGGCAGCCTGTCGAAGATGCCGGAGAAGATGAGCCGGCCGATGCTGTTCGCGCTCTCCGTGGGGAACCCGACGAGGTTGAACAGGTGGTATTCCTTCATCTGCGCCGCACCCGCCGGATTGGCCGGATGGACGATGATGGGCACGTTCATGCCCGCCGCCGCCTCGTAGACGGGATAGAAACGCTCATCGTCGAGATACCGACCGTTCACGTTCGTGCTCAAAAACCCGCCCTTGAGGCCCAGCTTGTTGACGGAGCGCTCCAACTCCTTCACCGAAAGGTCGGCGTTCTGCGCAGGCAGGGAGGCCAGGCCATGAAATTTCGTGGGGTGTTTCTCGATGATGTCGGCGTAGGCGTCGTTCGCCGCCTGGCAGAGTTCGTCGGCCAGCCCGTCATCGGCCCAGTAGCAGCCCGGGTTGGACGAGAAGGAGAGTATGTTCATGTCCAGATTCATCTCGGCCATGGTCTTGAGCCTCAAGTCCACGTTGGTGAAAGGCTCGATGGGCGGGTGCATCATGCCCTTGATGTCCACGATCCGCTCGCCTTCTGGGTTCGTGATGAGCCTGACGCCGTAGCGCGGACCCTCTTTCTCCAGAATTTCAAAGTATTCGTCCGGGTATATGTGGCAATGAGCGTCAATGTGCATTCTCGTCATCTCCATGAGTAGAAGGGCCGACCCGGATTGTTAGCACCCGCGAACGAGGGGTGTCAATGATGAGGCTTCATCAAACCGATAGGGCAAGGGGGTCGTTGAAATACCCGGCACTTGAACGAACGCGTTCTGCTCGCTTTGCATACCGCCGTGTCTACCTCACCCTGAGTAGCCGCCGAAGGTGAAACGCGACTGAGAAAGGAGCGTTTGTATCGAAGGGTTTGACCCTCTCTCCTCGGTCGGGTCAAACCCTCGATACGGCGCGCGAGCGCGCCTACTCGGGATGAGGGTGGTATTACGGGCATGGGCGACGAATGTGTCGCAAGCAATTTCCCCTGAAAAGGGCTTTTTCAACAACCCCGGCAAGGGTGGGATTTACGCGGTGAGTTCTGAAGACTTCTGCATCGTCAAGGGCTGAAAATTCAGGGCTTGAGGGCGCGGATGGTGGCGCTCGCGAGCTGCGGCGCGACATAGGGCTTGCGGTTGATGATTTCCACGTCGACGAAACCGGCCTCGCGCAGGCCTGCGACATAAGTATCCTCTCCGATGGCGCCCGCGATGCACGCGCACCAGTCCTCGATGGAGGCTTCTGCGGGAGGATCGATAGTTCCGTCTCCTTCGGGTGCGACCGCCCGTATGACGTCCGACACCACGAAGCGCCCGCCCGGGCGCAGCACGCGGAACGATTCGCGGAACACGGCCGGCTTGTCCGGCGAGAGGTTGATGACGCAGTTGCTGATGACGACGTCGACCGAGGCGTCTTCGATCGGCATGTTCTCCATCTCGCCTTTCCTGAACGAAACGTTTTGAGCGCCCATGCTTAGCCTGTTTCGCTCCGCTTTTTCCAGCATGGCGTCCGTCATGTCCAGGCCGATGACGCTCCCGCCCGGCCCCACCTCCTTCGCGGCGAGAAAACAGTCCAGACCCGCGCCAGAGCCCAAATCCAGCACCGTCTCGCCCGGCTTGGGAGCTGCGTCCAGAATCGGGGTTCCGCACCCTGCGTTCGCGCTCAGAACGTCCGGGGGAAGCTCCTCCACGGCATCTTTCGCATAGCCGATGCTTTGGACGTTATCGGCGCCCATGGGCATCTCGGCGTCCGCCTCCCCGCAGCAGGAAACCTCGCCGGCGGCGACTTTCGCATATAGTTCTCGAACCGCGCTTTTGATGTGTCCAGAATCGTCGCAGCATTCTGCGGACATGGATGACACCTCCTTGCCAGTGGTCTTTCGTTGTTGAAACCGACTCTTTCGCACTCAGGATAGCAAAGATGCGGGAGAGAGGGGAAGGAGGGGATTCTTGCTCATCCAGCAGGGGGCGGGATGGCCCGGTGAAAAGATGTGGAAATAGTTTAATTCTCGACATATCGATGAATTAAAAGAATACTTCCGAATCGAAGTTGGGTTTTATTTTTGCGTTTTACCTTTTTAATTTATTGAAATTTTCAGGAATTCGGTTCGCTGCGGAATTCTTTCTGATGGCGAGGGAATCGCACCACACTCCCGATCCTGCCCGATGCCGGTAAATGCCGAACAGGGAGTCATCCCTCCCCGCTCGGAGCAGGGCGGTTCGCGAGTCGGGTGGGTAACGTGTACATTGTATCCATACAGGCTGTCGTCGTAGAGTCTTGGAAAGAATGTGCGGGAGTGGATGGCGGCCGGGTCATCGTCGACGGGCTCGAGGGGATCGCATCCGCGATACCCGGCGGTGCAGCCGGAACCGTGTTCAGACAGCCCTCGGCAATGGGTAAACCGCCCTTCATTCTCTTCTGCCGCGAAACCGATTGGCCGAGAGCCGACGACCAGGTCAGGATTGAGGATGACTGGCGCGCCCGCAAATGCGGCCAATCTGCTTCCTGTATTTCAGTTTTTCTACGGGACCCCAATCATTGAAAGGGAAATCATGACAAGAATTTTTGTGCCTCAACCGATTCCGGAGGTCGCCGCCGCTAAACTGGATACACTGGGCGAAGTGACCACGTATCCGCATGTCGACCGCATGATCCCGGAAGCCGATCTGCTGGAAGCCGTGCGCGACAAGCACATACTGTTCGGCATCGGGGAGATCCCCTTCAACGAGCGGGTGTTCGAAGCGGCGAAAGAGTTGCAGTTCGTCTCCGTCATGCATGGGTCAGCGAAGTTCATTGATTTTGCCGCGGCGACGCGCCGCAACATTCCGGTCTCGGGGCAAAAAAGCATGACCCAAAAAACAACGGCGGAATTCACGTTCGCTCTTTTGATGGCGACGGCCTGGCGATTGCCGGAGGCGGATACATTCCTCAGAGAAGACCGCTGGCGGCAGAATCAGTCGATGGCTTTCCTGGGCACGCGCCTCTTCGGCAAGACGCTCGGGATCGTCGGGATGGGCCGGATCGGGCAATTGCTCGCGCGCAAGGCCGTCGCTTGCGATATGCGCATTATCTACAACAAGCGCACCCCCCTTAGTCCGGCGGAGGAGTTTGTTCTCGGTTCTGCCGAATTCCGCACCCTTGACGATTTGTTTACCGAAGCGGATTTCATCTCGTTGACCCCGGCGCTCACCAAAGACACCGTGGGTCTCATCGATGAACACCTCATCTCTCTCATGAAGCCGAGCGCCATTCTGATCAACACTTCGCGCGGCCTCGTCCTGGACGAGGCGGCCCTGGAGAAGGCCTTGAGGGAAAAGCGGATTCGGGGCGCCGGGCTGGACGTCTATCAGACCGAGGTGCCCGAGCCCAATCCGGGACCCATAGCGGGGCTTAAAGATCTGCCTAATGTCGTTCTTACCCCGCACATCGGCAGCGCGGGCCGCGAGACGCGCGAGGAGATGGCTTTGCGTACGGTGATGAATATCGAGCGCTTCATCGCCGGAAAGCGGCCGTATGATGTCTTTAACCCTGAAGTTTATGGTGAGGCGGCCATTACGGGGGACGAGGTCATCGGATAGCCGGCGAAACGGCTGTTTTCTTTCGGAAACCCTTGCGCCTTGAAATAATCAGTTCGCCTCTATGTCTGAAACTTGTGGGAGTCCGCACTCATCGAACCCCATTCGCTACCGGATGGGCTGCCCGCAGAGACCCACGAGCCGGGGCGAAAAGAGAGTCCCCGCTGCGGGTTGCGGGAAAAGCGCTTCCGTGCAACTTTGGAGCCGAACCGCCTTTTCCCTCTTTCACGTGCCGGGACATGACGGAAGACAAGAAACGAATCTATCTCATCGACGGCTCGGGCTACATGTTCCGGGCCTATTACGGCACGATGCGCCAGCGTCTTTCGAACTCGAAGGGCGTGCCTACGGGCGGCACGCTGGCCTTCGCCCGTATGCTCCTGAAAGTCATCCGCGAGCGCGCGCCCGAGTACGTCGCCATCGCCTTCGACCGCCCCGAACCCACATTCCGCCACGAGCTATACCCCGCCTACAAGGGAAACCGCGACGCCGCACCCGAAGACCTGGTCGAGCAGATCCCCTACATGCACCGCGTGGTCGAGGTGTTGCGCATCCCGCTTCTCGTACAGATTGGAGCCGAGGCCGACGACATCATCGGCACGCTGGCCGAACGCGCCGAAGCGGAGGACTTCGAGGTCGTCCTGGTGACCGCGGATAAGGATTTCGCCCAGCTTGTATCTCAAAACGTGCGCATCTGGGACCCGATGAAGGACGAGGAGATGGGGCCGGCGGAGATCGAGGCCAAATGGGGCGTGCCGCCAGAGAAATTCGTGGATATCCAGGCGCTTATGGGCGATTCGACGGACAACATCCCGGGCGTGCCCGGCATCGGGGAGAAAACCGCCGTCGCCTTGATCCAGCAGTTCGGCGGACTCGAAGAGGTACTCGCGTCCACCGAGCAGATAAAACGTCCCAAGCAGCGGGAGAACATCGAGGAAAACGTCGATATGGCGCGCCTCTCTCGCGAGCTTTGCACCATCAAGCGCGACCTGGTTCTCGAGGGAGACCTGGAATCCTGCCGTCTGGGAGACGCCGACATCGAGGCGGGCAGAAAACTCTTCGTCGAGGAACTCGAGTTCAAGAACATCATCGAGCAACTCCCCGGCTACAGCGCGGAAGACGCCGAAGAAGCCGCGCCCGAAGAGGCGGCTTCTCCAGTAGAAGAAGAGGAGCGCGACTACCACATCATCAGAAAGCTCGAAGAACTGCGCTCGATGCTCTCAGAACTCGAAAAGGCGGGGCGTTTCGCGTTCGATCTGGAAACCACCTCGCTCGATCCCATGAAGGCGCGCATCGTGGGCTTCAGCTTCTCCGCCGCTTCGGGCCGCGCGTTCTACGTCCCCGTGGGGCATGAGATGATGGATTCAGGCCCCCAGCTTCCGCTCGAAGACGTGCTCGCTGAAGTCTCACCGCTCCTGGAATTGGCTGAGGTCGAGAAAATCGGCCAGAACATCAAATACGACATCGCGGTGCTCAAAGAGGCCGGCCACGAGGTTCGCGGCCCCTTGTTCGACACCATGCTGGCCTCCTACCTCCTGCTCTCGAGCCGCAGGAGCCACGGGATGGACCACCTGGCGCAAGAGTATTTCGGAGTCACGACCATCAAATACGCCGATCTGTGCGGCAAGGGCGCCAAGGAGATCCCCTTCTCCCACGTGCCCATCGAGGCGGCGGCCCCCTACGCCTGCCCGGATGCCGACACCCCCTTCAGACTGGCCG
>JAPOYD010000069.1 GCA_026706735.1 Nitrospinota bacterium
AGCCGCGCTCCAGATTCACTGGGTGCTCTACCCCGAATCGAAGCCCAAGGGCATGAGCGACAAGGAGGCCACCGCCTTGATGATCAAGGTGCTCCGGGCGAGCGCGCCCAATCTGCGCATCGATGACGAGAAGATCGACAAGTTCGGCGCGCATCACGACGGCGAGTGGGCCGAGTACGTGAAGTTCGTGGGCCTCGACAAGAAGCTCTCCGACGCGCAGGTGAAATCGCTCTACACGAACGAACTGATTGACGAGGTCAACAACTTCGATCGCAACGAAGTCATCAACCGCGCCAAGAACTTCGACTTCGCCAAGGAGTTCAAGCGCTTCCAGGCGATGATGAAGATGCAGAAATAAAAGGCCGGTGCAATGGAACCACCGGCCAGATGAATGTAGCCTAATAGAACGCGAGCGCCGAACAGGTGCGCCCGGTCGTGATATTAGAGGATTAGAACGAGGATTTTTCTGACTCATATTTCCCAAGGAGGAGAACTCGCATGAAAAAGTTTCGACTCGTAATCGCCGTCGCGGCACTGTTCGCGCTCATCGCCGCGGCGCCGGCCCCATCCGACGCCATGAAGCTCAAGAACATCAAGGTGACGATGGCGAACCCGCTGTTCAACCCGGGCATATCGTTTCTGTGGATCGGGAATTTCCTGGGCTACTACCAGGAAAACGGCGTGGACGCGCAGTTCGTCGCCGCCCAGGGCGGCGCCCAGGCGATGGGCTGGGTGCTCTCCGGCCGCACGCACGTCGGCCTGCCGAGGCCCATCCCGATTCTCTTCCGCGCCGCGCGCGGCAAGAAGATGCCCCCCGTCAAGGGCGTCTACATCCTGAACAGAGACGCCATCTACGCCGTCGGCGTGGCCGTGCCGCCGGGCAGCAAAATCAAGTCCGTCTGCGACCTGCAGGGCAAGAAGGTGGGCGTCATGAGCCAGCGCGACTCGGGCCCCATCTTCGTGCGCAAGGCGCTCGAGACCTGCGGCATCCCCGCCGCCAAGCAGGAAGTGACGTATCTGCCTGTCGGGCCGGTCTCGAAGGCCGCCACGGCGATGAAGCTCGGCCGCGTGGACGCCTGGGCGAACGTGGACATCCAGTACACGCTGGCGGCGGCGCGCGGATTCAAGTTCGACATCATCCCCTACCAGAAGGGCTGGACACAGAACCTCTTCGGCAACGTGGTGTGGATCAACAAGAAGTTCCTGGCGGACAACAGAGAGACCGTGGTGGGATTCCTGCGCGGCCTGGCCAAGGGGAGCCTCTTCTTCTACACGAACCCGGTAGCCGCCCTTCAGGTGCACTGGGTGCTCTACCCCGAATCGAAGCCCAAGGGCATGAGCGACGCAGAAGCCACAGCCCTGATGATCAAGGTGCTGAAAGCGCGCGCTCCCAAGCTGAAGCTCGATGACGAGAAGATCAAAAAGTTCGGCGCGCACCACGACGGCGAGTGGGCCGAGTACGTGAAGTTCGTGGGGCTGGACAAGAAGCTCTCCGACGCGCAGGTGAAATCGCTCTACACGAACGAGCTTATTGATGAGGTCAACAACTTCGACCGCAACGAGGTCATCAACCGCGCCAAGAACTTCGACTTCGCCAAGGAGCTCAAGCGCTTCAAGGCGATGATGAAGATGCAGAAATAAAGGGCAGGCGAAATGGCGACCACCGACCGGAAGGACGAAACATCAACCAGCGCAGGCGATCCATCGCTTTCGGAGACGCTGCTGCAACGGCCGTACCTGCTGTTCGGCGTTTCCTTCGTGGTGCTGCTGATCGTCTGGGAGTGGACGGTTACCTACTTCGAGGTGGATGACTTCATCTTCCCGGCGCCCTCGGGCGTGGCGACTGCGCTCATGCGCGGGCTGTTCTTCTACGACGTGGGCAGCGGCGTGGGCGGCGCGGCCGACTTCATGGGGCTGATGAAGACGAGCTTCTACAACCACATCAGCCACACGCTGTTCGAGGCCGTCATGGGCTTTTTCATGGGCAGCCTCATCGGGCTGGGCTTGGGGCTGGTGTTCATGCAGTCGAAATGGGTCGAGGCGATCATCATGCCCTACGTGGTGGCGTTCCAGACCCTGCCCAAGCTCGCCATCGCGCCCCTGTTCATCATCTGGTTCGGCTACGAGGTGAAGTCGAAGATCTTCCTGGCCGGCCTCGTGGCGTTCTTCCCGCTTCTGGTGAACACCATGGTGGGGCTCAAGTCCGCGGCGTCGGACCAGATAGACCTCATGCGCTCGCTCTCCGCCTCGCGCTGGCAGATGTTCTGGAAGATGCAGTTCCCGAACGCCCTGCCCTTCATCTTCGCGGGCTTCGAGATCGCGGTGGTGTTCGCCCTGCTCGGCGCGATTCTCGGCGAGTTCGTCGGCGCGGGCCAGTGCATGTGGGGCGGCCGCGGCCAGTGCGGACTGGGCATTCTGCTCATGCAGATGAGCTTCAGCAGCGACACCACGGGCACGTTCGCCATCCTGGTCATCCTCTCGTGCATGGGGCTGGGAATGCACCAGGTGGTGCGCTTCGTGAAGAAAAAAGTGCTCTTCTGGGCGCCTGAGACGGACAAGACGATGGGCGCCTAGAGGCGAAAATCTCAAGGAAACGGCCCCCGGCGGGGAGGCTCGTCGGGGGTTTCGGGGAAAGATGAACGGATACATATCGGTATCGAACCTGGAGAAGGAATACGTCACCGCGAGCCGCGAGATCGTGCACGCCCTGACGGAGATCAACTTCGAGATCGCCGAGGGCGAGTTCGTCTCCGTCGTCGGCCCGAGCGGCTGCGGCAAGAGCACGCTGCTCAAGATACTGGGCGGACTGCTCTCCAGGACGTCGGGCACATGCACCCTCAAGAACACGCCCATCGACGGCCCGCGCAACGACGTCGGCATCGTCTTTCAGGACCCGGTTCTACTCCTGTGGCGGAACGTGCTCCAGAACACCATGCTGCCCGCCGAGATTCTGGGACTCGACGCGAAAAAGACGCTCCCCCGCGCGCACGACCTCATCCGCCTCGTGGGCCTGGACGGCTTCGAGGACAAATACCCCCATGAACTCTCAGGGGGCATGCGCCAGCGAAACGCCATCATCCGCGCGCTCATCCACGACCCGAACGTGCTATTGATGGACGAGCCCTTCGGCGCGCTCGACGCCATGACGCGCGAGCAGATGAACCTGGAGCTCCAGCGAATCTGGCTGGAGAGCAAGAAGACCGTCTTCTTCATCACCCACTCCATCCCCGAGGCCGTGTTCCTGGGGGACCGGGTGATCGTCATGACGCCGAGGCCGGGCCGAATATCGGAGATCATCACGGTCGACATTCCCCGCCCGCGCTCGCTCGACACGATGGGCGACGAGATGTTCGTCGAACTCACGCAGAAGATCCGAAACCTCCTCTACGTGGAAGGTTCCCTGGACTAGACACCGAAGGCAATTTCTCAGGAGCGCAACGCATGGAGAAACTCATCATCACCAACTGCGCGGCGGACAGCCGCAAGCACGCGGGCGTCCCCAAGCGGCTCCAGACGCCCGACGCCGTCGCCAAAGAGGTCAAGGAAAGTACGAGGCGGGCGCCGCCATCGCCCACATCCACGGCATCCCGATGAAGCTCGAAAGCTGGGAACCGCTCACGAACGCTATCCGCGAGGCCTGCCCCGAGGTGCTGATCCAGTTCGGAATCGCCGCGATGGGCCTGCCCGGCCGCCAGAAGATCATTCATCTCAAGCCGGACATGGCCTCCATCGCCCTGGGCTCGCATGATTTCGCCTTCGTGGACGCCGACCTCCTCGTCGAGCACTCCCGCCAGGAGATAGAGGACCAGGTGCGCCTGTTCAACGACCACGGCGTGAAGCCCGAGTTCGAGTGCTTCAACCTGGGGCATCTGTGGAACCTGGAATGGCTGCTCGACAAGGGGCTGGTGGAAGACCCGGTGGTCATCACCATCTTCTTCGGCTGGCCGGGCGGCTTCTACGCCCCCGCCACGCTCAAGGAGCTTCTCCACCGCACCGACCACCTGCCGGAGGGCTGCGTTTTCTCGTGCAGTTCGGCGGGGCCGACTTCGAACGCGCTCGAGACCGTCACCATCATCCAGGGCGGCCACGTGCGCGTGGGCACCGAGGATGAGCCCTACTACACCGAGGGCGTGCTGTGCGAGAACAACGCGCAGCTCGTCGCGCGCATCGCGCGCATCGGCCACGAACTCGGGCGCGACCCGGCCACGGTCGATGAGGCGAAGAAGATACTCGGCATGGACTAGACCTTGACCCGGCAACGCGAGAGGAGTTTTTCATGGAAAAGCTGATGATCGTCAACTGCGCGGCGGACACCTCGATGCACGAGGGCGTGCCGCAGCGCTTCGCGGACTCGGAAGTCCTCGCCGACTCGGTGGAGAAGGCTTATGAGGCGGGCGCGTGCATCGCCCACATCCACGCGCCGCCCACGAACTACGAGGCCTGGGCGTCGCATTCGAAGGCCATCAGAGACAGATGCGGGGTCATGCTCCAGTACGGCATCTCGACCCAGACGGTGGAGCAGCGAAAAGAGGTGGTGAAGAACCACCCCGAGATGATGTCCGTCGCCGTGGGCGCGCACAACATGGCCTTCATCGCGCGCGACGTGATGATGCTCCACCCCCGCGAGGAACTGGCCGAGATGATGCGGCTGTGTAAGGACTACAACGTCAAGCCCGAGTTCGAGGTCTTCACGCTGGGCGAGACCTGGATGATCGACGACCTGCTCCAGAAAGGGCTGGTCGAGCCCCCCATCCTCATGACGTGCTTCTTCGGGCGTCCGGGCGGCGCGTGGTCGCCGCCCTCGCTGAGCGAGTTCCTGCACCGCGTCTCGAACCTGCCCGCGGATTCGGTCTACATCGCAAGCGCCACCGGCCCCACGCACATCCACATGCAGACGATGGCTGTGATGCACGGCGGCCACGCCCGCGTGGGCACCGAGGATGAGCCTTATCTCCACCCCGGCGAACTCGGGGACAACGCCGATCACGTCGCCCGCATCGCACGCATCGCGGGCGAGATGGGCCGCGAGATCGCCAGCGTGGACGAGGCGAAAGCGATGATAGGGATTGCATAAAAGATTTCAAAACACATGGAAAGCCGCGTATGAGCAAGCCGAAATTTTCCCGTTACATAGGTATTGATTATTCTGGGGGGCAAACATCGACCACCCCTCTGGTGGGATTGCAGGTCTATGTAGCCAAGAAGGGCGAAAAGCCAGAACCAGAGCCCCCGAAGGATTCGCCAAACTGGACTCGCAAAACCATCGCGGAATGGCTGGTTGATACATTGACCGAGAAAACGCCTACGCTCATCGGCATCGACCACGGTTTCTCTTTTCCGCAACCATATTTTGATCGTTATGCTCGCGATGGTCTTAAACGTACCTGGCCCGCTTTCCTAAAAGATTTTCAGAGCCACTGGCCAACTGGTAAGGACAAATTCTCTGTTTCATTTGTAAGAAAGAATAGCGGTGCGAAGCGCTTGGGCGATTCGCACTGGCGACGACTGACCGAGGAGCGGGCACGAGGAGCGAAATCGGTCTTTCAGTTCAACGTACCGGGACAAGTGGCCTACGCCACCCATGCCGGTATCCCCTGGTTACTCTTCCTCCGCAAGAAATTTGGACGATGCGTTCACTTCTGGCCCTTTGATGGATGGGATATTCCCGAAAATTCCTCAGCCATCGTAGAAATCTATCCGACGCTATTTAGCCATTGTTTTGCCCCCGAGGATCGCAACCCCGACCAACATGACGCCTATTCCGTCGCAGCTTGGATGTCAGAATCCGATCGCAATGGCAGACTCGAAAGGTTTCTCAAACCCGAATTGAATCGGGAGCAGAAAAAGCGGGCGCGGATCGAGGGCTGGATATTGGGCGTAGCGTAAAGAAAATTTTGACGAGTAAAAACACGACTAAAATTTCACAATATCTCCACCCACACTTTTAAGGACGGATAACATGCCCAAGATGAGCGGGGCGCAGTTCATGGCTGACGCCCTTCACGCCTACGGCGTCACCCACATTTTCTTCGTGCCGACGATATTGAGCCACTCCCTCGCCCAGATGGAGGAGCGCGGCACGGGCATCGCCCGCGTCCTGACGCACGGGGAGAAGGCCGCGGCCTACATGGCGGACGGCTACGCGCGCGCCTCGGGCCGCCCGGGCGTCTGCATGGCGCAGATCGTCGGCGGCGTGAACCTGGCAGCCGGTTTGAGAGACGCCCACCTGGCCTGCGCGCCCATCATCGCCTTCACGGGCGGCACCACGCCGCAGATCCGCTACCGGAACGCCTACCAGGAAATCGAAGACATCAGCGCGTTCGACCCGGTCACGAAGTTCAACGCTACGGTGGAGACCGTCGAGCGCTTCCCGGACATGATCCGGCAGGCCTTCCGCGTCGCCACTTCGGGCACGCCCGGCCCGGTGCACCTTCGCTTCGGCGGGAACCTGGGCCAAGTGGAGCAGGACGTAGCCGATCTGGAACTCATCGTCGAGGAGAATTTCAAAGAAGTCCCCGCCTACAGGCCCGAGCCGGAGCCTGCGAGCATTAAACGGGCGCTCGAAGTCATCAAGGGAGCCGAGCGGCCCATCATCGTCGCGGGCGGCGGTGTCAGGACCTCCGGCGCGAACGCGGAACTCGTGGCCTTCGCCGAAAAACTCCAGATCCCCGTCGCCACCTCCATGAACGGCAAGGAATCCATTCGGGGCGATCATCCCCTATCGGTCGGCGTGGTGGGGTCTTATTCCAGACGCAGCGCGAACGAACTCGTGTCGGAAGCCGACCTCGTCTTCTTCATCGGCACCCAGACAGGCGGCATGACCACCCACTTCTGGCGCGTGCCGAAAGTGGGCGTCAAGGCGGTCCAGCTCGACATCGACCCGGAAGAACTCGGGCGCAACTACCCCCTTGAGGCGTCTATCATCGGGGATGCGAAGATTGCGCTCGGGAAACTCACCGAAGCGGCGGAAGAGGTCCCCGAACGCGGGGCGTGGCTATCGCGCGTGGAGACGGTATGCGCGGCGTGGCGCGCCGAATTCGCGCCGCTCCTGAACTCGGACGCCTCGCCCATGCGGCCCGAGCGCGTCTGCAAGACGCTGAGCGAACACCTGCCGTCCGACGCCATCGTGCTCGCCGACACCGGGCATTCGGGCATGTGGACGGGCGGCTACCTCGACCTCAAAAGCCCCGATATCAGCTTCATGCGCGCGGCGGGCCACCTGGGCTGGGGGTTCCCCGCCGCGCTGGGGGCCAAGTGCGGGGCGCCCGAGCGGCCCGTCATCCTCTTCACGGGCGACGCGGGTTTCTGGTATCACATCGGCGAAGTCGAGACCGCCGTGCGCTGGGGCATCAACGCCGTCATCCTCGTGAACAACAACGGCTCCCAGAACCAGGAGACCAAGATTTTCGACGACGCCTACGGCGGCGCGCAGCGCGGCAAGGCGCATGAGCTATGGCACTTCAACCAGACGAATTTCACCGACATCGCAAAGTCGATGGGTGCTGCGAGCATCCGCGTGGAAAAACCGGGCGAACTCGGCTCCGCGCTCGATCAGGCCTTCAGCATAGACGCAGGCCCCGTGGTCCTCGACGTCGTCACCGACATCGAGGCCCTGGCACCTGGGGCCTACGGGCCGGAGGGGTAGAAATTATCAACTTGAGCCGCAATTTGGGGAAGTATCTCCATTGCCTTTCCCCTGTTGTGTTGAAAAAAGTTCCAGAGTTTCGACTCTTTTGTTGGTTCATTTTCAAGACGGTCAAAGATAATTCGCCAGTAATCTCCGAACAGAGAAAATCCGTCTTTTTGAGACCAATTGTCGAAGTCAAAGAATTCATTTATATCGTCCCAAGCAATTTTCGACGATGCAATTTTTTCGTATAGTTCCGGAGCACAGTGTCGAATAATACATATTCCCGACACGAAAGGGATATTGTATGCGCCCCTTGAAGATAATCCGGCATAGTACAGGGTGACGTTTGCCAGTATTTTTTCTATCGTTCTCAATGAAACATGGTGAGACTGAAAAACATCTTCCAAAGTATCCCGGATGTCACGCTCCGGACGACGCATCGTTAAATCTAGTTCGTCCCACAGGTGCCGAATATAGCGCTTCGCTATGGTATCTACTGAAGATGGTGAAATCGGTAATCTCAACCGCACATCATAGAATTTTTCAAAGTAGATTAGAGCTTGTTCCTTATCGCCAAGCCCATGCGTGTTCTGGAAAATTTTGGCTAATTGCGGAAGATGGGCCGACAGAACGAAGTGAACGCCAAGTACCGAGAAAACATGCTTGATTTTCTCGATGAGTTCCACCGCAAATGATGGCCGACACCTGTCAAGCTCATCGACAATCAGGACGAGCGGCATTCCTTCTTCGGTACACATCCCTTTCGCCAACTCCTCAAGCGCATCACGAAAGGAAGACAGCAGCTCCGCATCCGCTTCTACTGATTTTAGGCGCTCCTCTATGATTGCTGAAACATCATCCATTGGGGCTTCGCCCAATTTCTTGACATCTTCAAGCGACAATTCGCCAGAGGTGATTTTTCTTATCGCGATTTGAGCTATGATGGAAAGAGAGGCTTCTCCCAACGATTTCGCGCTTTCAATAAAATTCGCGCGGGTCTTTTCTTTGAGCGATGCTACCTTTTGGGCCTGTGTGAATATCTCCGCCGAAAGGGCAATGAACGGGTCCGCCTGATAGTCCCGAGCAAACGCATTGAATTCAATCACGGGAATACCAGCGTTTCTCAACTCCCCCGCCCATTGTTTCAAGAACGTGGTTTTACCATCTCCCCACGGAGCATCCAGCAAAAAGACGGTCGGGTCTTCTATGTTTTTGACAAGGTTAGTAAGACGATCAGCGAAGTCTTTACGCTTAAAAAGATCGTGCTCACCAAAACCGGTATCTTTTTCGATTTCAAGCGGCCTAGGCTTGAGTCTCATAAACTTGCTGCCCCCTGACTGGTATCTGTCTCCGAAAAATCCGCTATGCCCCAAGCGGGAACGTATCTTTCCTACAATTCACGCACAAGCACAACTACTGAACGCGCATAAACGCAAGTACCCCCGGATGGGGCCATCGAAAAAGCCCTGATTTCGTGGTTCGGCTTATGGAACCGACCGACGAGAGATATGAATCACTCCCCCCTTGAGGGGGAGTCGAAGAGGCCGAGCCTTGGCGAAGGCCGATGCGGTGGGGGGACATGATTTTAAAACTAAAGCTCCCCCCACTAGTTCGCTTGCGGGCTTGCGCCCTTAGCTCACTGTCGGGCATCCCGAAGAGGAGATGCCCGACCCTCAAGGAGGGAGAGAGAAACTCAAGCATGAGGGAGTGATATTTGAGAGAGAATCGTTATTCGGTGTTTTGCGTCTTGTTCGGGCCGTCTTTGATGACGGCGGATATACGATCTGACAACGCTTTACTAAATTCTTTCCATTTCCCCGGCTCCCAGGTAATGTGCGGGTATTGGCGAGTGTCGAAGTGCACCTTCCCCACTTGGTCCGCTCGACAAGTGAATATCACCGGGATGTTCAGCCCGTGCGCGAAGCCCGCTTCGTAATATACGCTCCCGCGCGCTCCAACCTTCTTAAGTTCCTCCTTGTCTTTGCAGTTCTCGATCTCTTCGATATCTTTATACGTGAAGTCGGCAACGAGGAAGCGAGAGCGCTTGAGTTCCGCGATAATCTCGTCATCAATTTTGTTTATGTGATCTTTCCGATCGATTCGAAGCGGCTTAAATCCGGCGTATTCGATCCCGAGCTTAATACCGTTTTCATAAGTGTCTTTCATGGAATCATCGAACCACATGGCCACGAAGGCTTGCGAAGAATCAGGAGCTACCTTTTCCATTTCAGCAAGACGAGCGTAGCCGTCAACCGTTAGTTTACAGATGTGGATATGAGGGCCGCGTTCTATCAAATTTTTCTTGTCTAGGTATTCCAGCAAAAATTCGGTTTCATCAAAGACAAAGCTTTTCGTGCACTCCGACCACGCCATCATCTGATAGCGAGTCAAATAACCATCACTAAGTTCTTGAAGTCTGTTCGCCCCTGCATTTATTTTATCAAGGTTCTTTTCAATGAATGTGACTTGTTCTCCAATGGCTGAAGTAGCTTGGCGAATATACTGAAGAAGTCTGTCCGCACGTTCATGGACTGACAAATGTGGTCGTCGTTCTACTTCCTCAATTGTTTTTGGCGTTATTTCAGGATACTCGACACCCAACCGCCGTTGCTCTATCAACCAAGAAGTCAATCGTGCTTTAAGGTAGTTAACCTTCCTAGGTCTTCCCATGAAACCATCTTCGGCGGAATCCGCTTGCTCAAGTTCATCTTCTATATTTTTCAGTTCGGTTTGCGCTGCAAAGAAAATGAAATACTTTCCCCCAGCACGCGGCGAATCCACAAATTTTCCATTACGTATACTCGGAGGCTCAACGTGTGCCACCGTTCCCCATATTGGACAAACTGAATTTTCGTTCATGTATTTTCTTTCTCTTGTAAGGGCGGCTAAACGAAAAGGCGCACGAGTATAACCACCGATCACGCCTAAACGCGAGCGCGAACTAATGCGAAAGTATCTGGCTCAGGAAGAGTTTCGTGCGGTCGGATTTGGGGTTGTAGAAGAATTCTTCGGGTTCGTTCTGCTCGACGATCTGGCCCTCGTCCATGAAGATCACCCGGTGAGCGACCTGGCGCGCAAAGCCCATCTCGTGCGTCACGACGAGCATCGTCATCTCGGTCTCGGCGAGTTCGACCATCACGTCGAGCACCTCCTTGATCATCTCGGGATCGAGCGCGGAGGTCGGCTCGTCGAACAGCATGATCTTGGGCCGCATGCACAATGAGCGCGCAATCGCCACGCGCTGCTGCTGCCCGCCCGACAGCTGGCCGGGGTATTTCAGGGCCTGCTCTGGAATCTTGACGCGGGTCAAGTATTCCATCGCGAGTTCTTCCGCCTCGGCCCTCGGCGTCCTGCGCACCCAGATGGGCGCGAGCGTGCAGTTCTCGAGCACCGTCAGGTGCGGGAAGAGGTTGAACTGCTGGAACACCATGCCGACCTCGCGGCGCACGTTGTCGATTTGTTTGAGGTCCCCCGTGAGTTCGATGCCTTCCACCACGATGGTTCCCTTCTGGTGTTCTTCCAGGCGGTTGATGCAGCGGATGAGCGTCGATTTGCCCGAACCCGAAGGCCCGCAGATGACGATTCGCTCCGCCCGGTTGACCGTCAGGTCGATGTCGCGCAGGACGTGGAACTGGCCGAACCACTTGTTCATGCCCTCGATCCGGATAATCGGCTCACTCATGGGTGGATCCTCCCCCCTCAGGTTCTGTGGCCCGTGTCGAGCTTGCGCTCGAGCCACAGGCTGTAGCGCGACATGCTGAAACAGAAGACGAAATAGATGACGGCCGCGAAGATGTAGGACTCATGCTCGAGACCCAGCCATTTGGGGTCCGTCACGGCGGAGCGGGCCACGAGAAGCAGGTCGAAGAGCCCGATGATCGATACCAGCGCCGTATCCTTGAACAGGGCGATGAAGGTGTTGACGATGCCCGGTATCACTATCTTGAGCGCCTGGGGCAGGATGATGAGTTGCATCGACTTCCAGTAGTTCAGCCCCAGCGCCTGGGCCGCCTCGGTCTGGCCCTTCGGCAGGGCCTGCAGCCCGCCGCGCACGACCTCGGCCATGTAGGCGGAGGCGAACATGATGAAGCCTATCAGGGCGCGCAGCAGCTCGTTGGCGTTCACCCCCTCGGGCGTGAAAAGCGGCAGCACGAAAGAGGCCATGAAGAGCACGGTGATGAGCGGCACCGCGCGCCACAGCTCGATGAAGGCGATGCAGATCGTGCGGATGACGGGCATTTCCGAGCGCCGCCCGAGCGCCAGCAGAATCCCTATCGGCAGGGAGAACAGGATGGCGACCGAGGCGAACACGAGGGTGAGCGTCAGGCCGCCCCACTTGTGCGTCGGCACCACTTCCAGGCCGAAAGCGCCGTGGAGCAGAACGAAGGCGACGACGGGAAAGCCGAATACCAGGAAAAGCGCCGCGAAGGTGCGGCCCGGCACCCTGTCGGACAGCACCGGCAGGAGGTTCAGGCAGAACAGGATGAAGGTGAGGTTCACCCGCCAGCGCTCGGGCTCGGGATAAAACCCGTAGATGTACTGCCCGAATCGTTTCGGCACCAGAACCCAGCAGGCGCCCGCAATCCCCCGGCAATCCTTGTTCGACTCTCCCTCCAAGAGCGAGTCGATGAAGGCCCACTGGAACAGCGGCGGCACGACCAGATAAAGAAGATAGAGCGTAAGCAGCGTGAGCGCCGTGTTGAACGGCGAGGAGAAGAGATTCTGCCGCATCCAGCCCAGGACGCCAACCGTCGAGACGGGCGGCGGCGACTGCGGGATATTTTCGGTGCGGTAGAAACTTCCGCCCGGATGATTCGCAATATCGCTCATGTCATCACCTCTCCACCAGCGATATGCGCCTGTTGTACCAGTTCATGTAGAGCGATATGAGCAGGCTGAAGGTGAGATACACCACCATGCACATGGCGACGATCTCGATGGCCTGGCCGCTCTGGTTCAGTGAGATGCCGCCGAAGACGTTGAACAGATCGGGATAGCCGATGGCGATGCCGAGCGAGGAGTTCTTCGTCAGGTTCAGGTACTGGCTTACCAGCGGCGGCACGATGACCCGGAGCGCTTGGGGGATGATGACGAGCCTGAGCGTCGGCGCCGGCCGCACACCCAGCGAATAGGAAGCCTCCTGCTGACCCTTCGAGACGGCGAGAATGCCGGCGCGCACGATCTCGGCGACGAACGAAGAAGTGTAGACCGTGAGCGCGGCCAATGTGGAGAAGAGCTCTATCTGGATCTCCAGGCCGCCCGTGAAGCGGAACCGGCCCAGCTCCGCGTATTCCCAGGTGAGCGGAAAACCCGCAGCGGCCGAGACGAGCAGCGGCACGCCTATCAGGACGCCGAGCGACACCCAGAAGACGGGGAACTGCTCGCCGGTCGCGTCCTGGCGTCTGCGCGCCCATTTCTTGAGATAGATGATGGTCGCAACGGCGATGAAAACCGACGCCACGACCAACATGAAGCCCGGCTGCGGGATCGGTTTGGGAATCGTGAGGCCGCGGTTATGGATATAGACCGTATCGAAAATGGGTATCGCCCGGCGCACCAGGGGGAGCGACTGAAAAACGGCGAAGTGCCAGAACAGAAACTGCAGCAGGAGCGGCACGTTGCGCACGGCTTCGATGTAAACCCCCACCAGCCTTGATACCAGCCAGTTATTCGATAGCCTGAGCACGCCGAGAATAAAGCCCAAGATCGTCGCCAGCACGATCCCCATGGCGGAGATGAGCAGCGTGTTCAGCAGGCCGACGATGAATACCGCGCCGTGGGTCGAGCCCGCCTCGACGGAATAGGGAATGAGCGTGAGCGGTATCTCGAAACCCGCCGGGTTGAAGAGGAAATCGAACCCCGTCTTGATGTTGCGTTTTTCGAGATTGATGAGCGTGTTGTGGACGAGGTAAACGCCGAGGCCGATGAGAGCCAGCACGAAGGCGACCTGGAATGCGATCGCCCGGATTTTCGGGTCGTACCACCAACTGGCGGCGCCCTGGCGTCGTCCGCCTGCTTGAGAGTCTGCCGCCATATCGAGCCCCCGGAATGCGACTTCACCTGCCCGGTATCTTCGAATCTGGAACGCTCCGCCCGGCCCCGGGGAACCCCCGGAGCCGGAGCGGATTCACGTTATCGGTCAGGACATCTTAGCGGAACGGAGGCGAATAGAGAATTCCCCCCTTCGTCCAGAGTTGGTTGTAGCCGCGCGCGAGGCCGATGGCCGTCTTGGGGCCGATGTGGCGCTCGTAGATCTCCGAGTAGTTGCCCACGCCCTTGATGACGTTGTAGGCCCAGTCCTTCGAGAGGCCGAGCATGCTGCCGAAGTCGCCCTCCTGGCCGAGCATGCGCTTGATCTCGGGATTGTTCGATTTCTTCATGGCGTCGACGTTCTTGGACGTGATGCCGAGTTCCTCGGCGACGATGAGCGCGTTGCGCACCCAGCGGGCGATGTCGCCCCACACGTTGTCGCCGTGGCGCACGACGGGGCCGAGCGGCTCCTTGGAGATGATTTCGGGCAGAATCACGTGATCGGCCGGGTTCTTCAGCACGGAGCGCTGGGCCGCGAGGCCGGAGCGGTCCGTCGTGTAGGCGTCGCAGCGGTTGGCGGCGTAGTTCTGGCGCGCCTCGGCCGCGTCCTCGACGACGACCGACTTGAACTTCATATTGTTGCTGCGGAAAAAGTCGGCCAGGTTGAGCTCGGTCGTGGTGCCCGTCTGGATGCAGATCGAAGCGCCGCCCAGTTCCTTGGCGCTTTTCACGCCGAGGGACTTCCGGGCGATGAAGCCCTGTCCGTCGTAGTACAGCACGCCCACGAACTCGAAGCCGAGGTTCACGTCGCGCTTGAAGGTCCACGTCGTGTTGCGCGAGAGGACGTCGATCTCACCCGATTGAAGCGCCGGAAAGCGCGTCTTGCCCGTCAGCGGCTTGTAAGTCACCTTGTCGGGATCCCCGAAAATCGCAGCGCTGATACCGCGGCAGTAATCGACGTCGAAACCCCTCCAGACGCCCTTGTCGTCAGGAGCGGAGAAGCCCGTTAGGCCGGTGTTGACGCCGCAAATGAGGTTGCCGCGTTTCTTCACCGTCTCCAGCGTTGGGCTGGCGGCGAACGCGGCGCTTGCGATTACCGCCACGGCGGCAAACGCGCAAAGTACGGTGAACAGGTGCTTTTTCATCGCAATTCTCCTTCCTCGTGGGCCCTCGCGGGCGCAAAGAAAACAAAGAAACGTCCCCGGATGTGTTCGTATGGCACTGCTTGAGTCAAAAATACCACGATGGGGACATTCTCACAACTTTTTTTCGAAATCTTAAGGTTCGAAGTGGAGGAATTTTCAGAAACGGGGGGGAAAGATGAGCGAGAAGCACACCGGCGGAGTTTCCATGAGCACATCAGGCATCGTTGCCGGGCGCTCAAGCAGATGGGCGAAGCCGGATACCCAGAGCACGCATGACCTTGAGAACGGTAGCGAACTCGGGATTCCCGCCGGGCGAAAGCGCCTTGTAGAGGCTCTCCCTCCCCAGACCTGTCTCGGCGGCGACCTTCGTCATGCCCTTGGCCCTCGCGGCATCCCCCAATGCAGCCGCGATGAGGGCCGGGTCGCCATCCTCGAAAGCCGCTTCGAGGTAGAGCGCGATATCTTCTTTCGTCTTGAGGTGATCCGCCGCGTCCCACGGCCTGGTTTTCGTCTTTCCCATCACAAACTCCTATAATTCTCGCGCCAAATTTCGCGCTCTTAGAATATCTCGCGCCTGAGTGCTTTTATCTCCCCCGGCTAGCAGGATCACTACTGATTGCCCTCGCTGCACAAAGTAAATGCGATAGCCGGGTCCGTAGTCGATCCGAAGTTCAGACACGCCATACCCGACAGCCCGTACGTCACCAGGGTTACCCAAAGACAACCGCCTGATGCGGGTATTGATGCGCGCCTTTGCCCGCTTATCCCGAAGTTTCTCGAACCATCGGGCATATTGATCGGTTTGACGAACCTCGATCAGCACCTAATTGTATCCCAAAAGATACATCAAGGCAAGCGGCCAAAATGCAAGTAACGTCGTTACCTTAATACCATACGCCCAAGTTTACTTGCGAAGCGATTCTGACACAAATGAGTGCCCCTACTCCCGGATTTTCTCGATGACGCTGAGCGTCTGTGCGCCGGGGGTGGGTATCCACATGGATTTCTGGCCCTCCCCGCCGCCTGTGATGAGGATGAGGGCGTCCGCGCGGGTGAGGATAGGCACGGAGGCTTCGGGGTCCGTCCTGTCGACCCAGACGGGGAAGGCGGGGCCTTTCGATTTTCCCCGGACGCCCACGTGCTTCCAGGGCTTTCTCGCCTTCTCGAACAGATAGCGCTTCACGTCCGCCTTGCTCCAGCCCGCTTGTGCGATGTAGGCGGCGTGCTCAGGCGCCATGACGAGAACGGGTTCTCCCTGGGAGGAGAGATTGTTCCCGCCCAGCGTGGCCATCGAATCGGCATAGCCGAAGAGCAGTGCGTGGGGCTCGGTGTTGTAGTTGTCCGTGATGCAGTGGGGCGCCTCGCCACAGGTGAGCGTCACCGTGCTTTCATCCGGCGCGAAGCCGCGCTCGACGTGATAAGGCTCCCAGGGGTTCGCGTCCTCGTTCTCGGCGATGCAGTAGGAGTATTTTCCCGGATGCGCGTGCTGGGCGCGGTCCACCTCGCCGGGCACGGCGCCCCCCAGGTTGATGAGGCAAAGCCTGAGCGCGCGGCCTATCGTCGCGTTCGCCCGCCAGCCGGGGCCGAAAAGGCCGGAGCCGGAGTTGATCCTGAGGCGCTTGGCAATAGGGCCGTTCACGATGATGAGCGCGGTGGCGGGGTGCGTCGTCGTCTGGCGGTGGCTCAAGCCATAGCGCGGCTTCGTGACGGCGCTCAATGCTGCGACGACGACGGGCATATATTCGGGCGCGCAGCCGGCCATCACGGCGTTCACCGCAACCGCGCGGACCGTCGCCACCCCCATCAGGGGAGGAACCTCTGCGATCTCCTCATCCGGCTCCCCCGGCCAGCCGGCGAGCAGACCCTCCACACGCTCGCGCGTGGGCGGGACGACGGGCAGCCCATCCGTCCAGCCGCGCTCGTAGAAACAGGCGTTCACCTCATCGAGCGAGCCCCTGATCGCCAATACCCGCCTGCCCGCCTCCAGAGAAGGATTTTCGACGTTTGCGGCCAAATTCGACTTCCCCTATTTCGGACAAAGATTCTCAGGACCCCTGAACTTCTTCCCCGCGTACTCGGCACGAAGTTTCCGCGCATCGCCCGTGAGCGCGTGGACGACTTCCTCTACGATGGCGTCTGCCTTGGGATTTATCGCTTTTCTCGCAGGGGCGGCCAGGGGATGGTCCATCTCCACGATGGGCAGGCCGCCGTAGCCCTGCCTGCGCGCTATCGCGCGTCCGCTGTGGCTGAAGCCACGACTCACGATGACGCAGGCGGGGCTTCCCAACCGCTCAATCCGTACCGCGTCGCGGACACTCCACGACGTGGATGAGCCTCAGTGCCCCACGCCGACCAGCACGGCGTCGCAGCGCGCGTTCAACTCCTCAAAAATTTCAGGGGATGCCGGCTGAGCGAGGTGGTGCTTGCGGCGCTGGACGACTTCCCTGATGCCGACCGAGGCCTGAAGCCTCTCAAGCACCCTGTCCAGCACCCAATCGGAGAATTCCTTGTTGTTCTCCAAAATCCCGAGAGTCGCACCCTCCAGCGTCCCGGGTCTGGGCTTCAAGGCCTCATCGGGTATTCTCGGAATACCGGCGGGAGAGATGACGTCCGTATACATCTCCTCGTTCATCGGATTCTCCCGGTCCGGCGCTCTATCTGCCCGTGAAGACGGGCTTTCTTTTTTCCATGAACGCGGTGCGGCCCTCTTTGTAGTCGGCGCTGTTGAAGCATTCCTCGGAAAGCCGGGCGATCATATCGAGATCGCGATCGGCGCCGTCTTTCACCACCTCGCCGATGGTGAGCTTGGACGCCTTGACCGACAGCGGCGCGTTGTTCGCGATGGTGGAGGCCATGTCCACCACGAAGTCCTCCAACTCGTCCACGGGCACGACTTCATTCAGCAGCCCGATTTCGAGCGCCTTCGCCGCCGGGATGCGCCTGGCCGTGAAGAGAATCTCCTTCGCCTTCGCAGGCCCCACGAGGTCGACAAGCTGCTTCAGGTTGTCGAAGCCGTAGGCGATGCCCAGACGCCCGGCGGGGATGCCGAACTGCGAATCGTCCGCCGCGACCCGGATGTCGGCGTTCAGCGCGATGCCCAGCCCGCCGCCCAGGCAGTAGCCGCGGATCATGGCGATGAGGGGCTTCTTCATGCTCACCATGATTTGCTTGGCCTCTTCTGAAATGCGCGTGTATTCGGCGGCCTGCTCGGCGTTGCTCCTGTTTTTAGCGAACTGGGAGATGTCCGCGCCCGATACGAACGCCTTATCCCCTGCTCCCTTCATCACCACGACGCGGATGGCGTCGTCCGCCTCGCAAGAACCCAGTATCTCGGCGATGCCCCCCCACATCTCGAGCGAGAGCGCGTTTCTTCGCTCGGGGTTGTTGAAGATCATCCAGCCGATGCCGCCTTCCACCTCGAAAGCCATCTTCTCCGTCGATAACTGCATTCCATGCTCCATACGCTGCGCCCCAACGGGGCAGGATAGTTTTCAGACGATGCCCGCATCGCGCAATTGATTTATCGCTTCCGCATCGTAGCCCATTTCCTTCAAAATCTCCTCCGTATGCTCGCCCACCTCGGGCGTCGAGTTGCGCATCTTCTGCGGCGTTCGCGTGAGCTTCACGGCCTGGCCCACGATCTTTATCGGCCCCATCTCGGGGTGCTCCACCTCGGGCGACATGTTCAGCCCCTTGACCTGGGGGTCGGCGAACGTCTGATCGACCGTGTAGATGGGCCCGCAGGGAATTCCCGCCTCGTTGAGAATCTCAATCCACTCCGCGCCCGGTTTCGTCTTCGTCCGGCGCGCGATGGTCTCGTGCAGGACTTCTTTGTTCTCGAAGCGCTTCGGCACGCTCGCATAATCGGGATTCTCGAGGAGTTCGGGCATTTCCAGCGCGCTCACGAGGCGCTCCCAGAGATGCTGGGGACCGGACTGGATGATGATCCGCCCGTCTGCGGTCTCGAAAACGCCCGCCGGCAGAAAGGTGGGGTGGTTGTTCCCCTGCTGGGTGGGCACGTCCTCGAAAAGCAGGTATCTCGCGGCCTGGAAATCCATCATCTGGATCTGGGCTTCGAGAAGCGAGGTGTGCACCCATTGCCCTTCGCCCGAGACCTCGCGCTCGAGCAGGGCGATGAGAATCCCCTGCGCGAGCATGAAGCCCGCCGAGAGGTCGGCGAGCGGAATGCCCACCCGCATAGGGCCGCCCCCCGGCTTGCCCGTGATGGACATGAGGCCGCTCAATCCCTGGGCTGTCATGTCCAGCCCCGGCCGCTTGTGGTAGGGGCCTTCCTGCCCGAAGCCGGAGATGCTCCCGTAGACGACGCGCGGGTTCACCGCGCGGCACGCCTCGTAATCCACGCCCAGGCGGTGCTTCACGTCGGGCCGGTAGTTCTCGATCACGACGTCGGCGTCCTTCACCATGCGGAAGAATATCTCGCGGCCTTTCTCCTCGCGCAGGTTGAGGGTCATGCCTCTCTTGTTGCGGTGCAGGTTCTGCGCCTCATACCCGTCCCGGGGCTGCGCCATGTTGTCCGAATAGCCGCTCGCAGGCGGCGCTTCTATCTTGATGACATCCGCCCCCCAGTCCGCGAACTGGCGAACCGCCGTGGGGCCGGCCCGCGCGCGGGTGAGATCCAGGACCTTGAAGCGGGACAGGGGTAGTGAATGATCGAGCACGAACACGCTCCTGTGAAAAAATGCGGCGATTCAGGAATAAGGGAGATTCATCCGCCCATAAGGTAGCAGAATCGAGCGCGTTTGCGCAGTGCGGGAGGGGGTGAATTTCACGGTTTCTGAATGCGCTCTCCCTCTACTAGGGAAGGGCAATGCAGATGGGGTTTTCTCTGGTCGGGGCGAGAGGATTTGAACCTCCGACTTCCTGCTCCCAAAGCAGGCGCGCTACCAGGCTGCGCCACGCCCCGATGAGGCCGCAAGCGTAGCATAACTCGATCTCGCTCTGGAACCTGGGGTAGAAACCGATACGAAGCCGGGCCGAGATGCCCGCGCGGGTCAGGCGGGCGCCGGCTGCGGCGTTTGCCCTTTTCGCCTGTTGTGCTGATACCAGTACAAGGCGGCGAAAATCGCCACCGCGATGAGCTGCACGACGGGGCGCGGCCCGCTCGTAAAATCCGTGATGAGCGAGGGCCGGAACGCTGCGATGCACACCACCATCAAGACCGCCCGCTCGCCCCAGTTGCAAATATCGGCGAAATAGCCCTGAAGCGCGGACGCGAAGGCGAACATCGCCACAAGGGAGACAAAGCACACCCAGGCGATTTTCAGAATATCGTTGATCCAGATGATCTCGCCCTTGGGGCCGACGCCCTGCATCATCAAGAGTTCAAGGTTATAGATGAACACGAAGGGCAGCACGGCTGTCCGCAAGTCGTAGACGAAGCCCTGCACGCCCGTCTGGATGGGGTCCGACTTGGCTATCGCCGAGGCGGCGAACGCGGCGAGACCCACGGGCGGCGTGTCGTCGGCCAGGATGCCGAAGTAAAAGACGAACAGATGGGCCGCGAGCAGCGGCACCACGAGGCCCGCCTTGCCGCCCAGGCTCACGATGACGGGCGCGGTAAGCGTCGCCATGACGATGTAGTTCGCCGTCGTGGGCAGTCCCATCCCCAGGATGAGGGAGCATATCGCGGTGAGCACGAGCATGAGCACCACGTTGCCCAGGGAGACGATTTCAATAAGTTCGATGAAGCGGCCGCTGAGACCGGTAAGCGTGACGGTGCCCACGATGATGCCCGCCGCCGCGGTCGCGACGCCGATGCCCATCATGTTCTTGGCCCCGGCCATCATCCCCTGCCAGACGTCGCCGAAGCTCTGGCCGAAACCGGAAAGCACCCCGTCCCACAAGCGCTCTTCGAGTTCCTTGAAATGCGCCTCGCCGAACAACTCCCGCAGATGGGCGACGCCCTTCTCCCGCTTCATGTCGCCCAGGACGGCGATGGTGTTCTGCATGGGACGCTGGACGACGATGATCGCCATCGTCAGCAGAATCGCGTTGAACGCCGAAGCCACGGCCGACATGCGCAGGATGACGAGCGTGTAGATCAGCGCCAGGATGGGAACGACGTAGTGGATGCCGCTGATGAGCGTGTGCCAGAACGAGGGCAGTTCATCCTCTCTCAGCGGCCTCAGGTTGAGCTTGAGCGCTTCTAAATGAACGACGTAGAACAGGGCGATATAAGAGAGCAGGGCCGGCAATATGGCGGCGCGCACCACGTCGAGATAAGCCAATCCCAGGAATTCCGCCATGATGAACGCGGCGGCGCCCATGACCGGCGGCATGAGCTGTCCGTTCGTGCTCGCGCCCACTTCCACGGCGCCCGCCTTGTAGGCGGGCAGGCCCACCTTTTTCATCAGCGGAATCGTGAAGGTTCCCGTCGTCGCCACGTTCGCGATGGATGAGCCCGAGACAAGACCCGTCATGCCCGAGGCGACCACGGCCGCCTTGGCGGGTCCGCCCCGGAAGCGGCCCAGCGCCGCGAAGGCCACCTGCACGAAGTAGTTCGCCGCCCCCGCCTTGTCGAGCAGGGAGCCGAACAGCACGAAGAGGAACACGAAGCTCGTCGACACCCCGATGGGCACGCCCCAGATGCCGCTGTCGCTCAGATACATGTGGTCCACGACGAATTCGAGCGGGACGCCCGGATGCGCGATGAACGAGGGCATGTAGGGACCCACGAAGCAATAGAGCAGGAACAGGATGGCGAGAATCGGGAGCGCGGGTCCGAGCGCGCGCCGCGCGGCTTCCAGAAGAAGAACGACGAGAACCGCCCCCACGAAGACGTCTCGCTGGATGGGGAGGCCCGAGCGCTGGATGATGTTCGCGTAGTCCCAGGCCATATAGAACGCGCCCATCCCTGCGATGATCGCGAGCGCATAGTCGTACCAGGGGATGACCTCCCGCGTGGAGCGCTGGGGCCGCATGAAGCCGGGGAAAAGCTGGAGCGACATGCGCTGAACCCAGCTCTCTCCCGGTGTTTTCGTCCCCGGGAAGGCCAGATAGACCATCGTGATGGCGAAGGTGAGATGGATGCTTCTGGCGATGATGGAGTTCAGGGGGGTGTAGGCGATGTATAGCTGAAAACAGGACCAGGAAATCGCGAGAACCGAGACCAGCCAGGCCGTGAGGTTCTTGGGCTGCCGCCCGCCGGATTCCGCTTCGGCGGCGATTTCCTCCGCTGCCCGCTTCGATTCTTCGTCTATCCCGGCGCTCAAGGCGTCTGCGGAATCACCCGGCTCGCTCATTTATTCGCCCCTCAAACATTTACCCCACTTCATGAAAGAATGGAACTCGAATCACCACACGAAGCCGGGGGCGTGCGGCCCCCGGCTCATGCGGTGGACGTTCGTCCGAAATTACACTACTTCATCAAGCCTTTTTCCTTGTAATAACGCGTGGCGCCCGGATGGAAGGGAGCCGAGAGGCCACCGAGCATGTCTTTCTTCGTCAGGTACTTGAACGCCGCGTGCGTGGCGCGGAACTGGTCGAGATTGTCGAAGATGGTCTTCACGACGTTGTAGACCACGTCGTTGGGCTGATTGGAGCCCGTCACGAAGGTGGCCTTCACCGCGTAGGTCGGCACGTCTTTGTCGACGCCCTTGTAGATGCCGCCCGGGATGTTCGTCATCACATAGTAGGGCTTGCCGGCCACGAGCTTCTGGATGCCCATGGCGTTGATGGGGATCATGCGGATCGCCGTGCTGTTGGAGATCTCGAGACCGCCGCCCCAGGGGTTGCCGACGGTGTAGAAGAACGCGTCGATCTTCTTGTCCACCAGCGCGCGGCTCGCCCCGCCCTGCTGCAGGCCCTCGGCCTTGATGTCCTTGTCCTTGTTGATGCCGTAGATTTTCAGGATGTCCGTCGCGTTTCCGCGCTGGCCCGAACCGGGGTTGCCGATGTTGACCCGGCGTCCCTTGATGTCCGATACCTTCATGATGCCCGAATCCGCGCGAGCGACGAGCATGACGGTTTCGGGATGAACGCTGAAGACGCTCCTGAGACCCTTGAAGGCTTTGCCCTTCCAGTCGGCCGTGCCGTTATACGCCTGAAAGTTTCTGTCGGACTGGGCGACGCCGAAGTTCAGGAGACCGCGCTTGATGGCGTTGATGTTGAACACCGAACCCAGCGCGGGACGGCCGATGCAGTTATAACCCTTGCTTTTTAATGTCTTGTTCACCAGCTTGCAGACGTTGAGAGCGACCTGGTAGTACACGCCCGTGGTGGAGCCGCCGCCGACCACGAGGAATTTCGCGGCGCTCGCAGGGACCGCCGCTCCCGCCAGTGAAATCGCCACGACGGAAGCGAGTATGAACTTCATTGTTCTTTTCATCGCGTATTCTCCTTGAGTGAAGTGAGGGGGATAATAGACTTGCCGAGCATTCCGTATGAGCGTTTCCTCTTTATAATCGACATCCACACACCCTTCCCATGGATGACGAATTCCAGGGAAATTCTCTACAAATCGGCTCTTGCCGATTCTTTGTTCTCGGTATGATTGCCCAATGCAAGGATAATGAGCGAAAAACCCGATGTCAACAGGAAACTAAATTCCAGCGGGTTATTTTCAACTCTTTGGGGTATTCTCATCGCCTGAAAAGTCTCTCGCTTTTTCTTATTGTTGTTATTTTCGAGGTTGGGGGATGAGCCGGACAGCTTGGGACGTCATCGTCATCGGAGGCGGAATTCTCGGCCTTTCCACCGCCATGGAGATCACCCGCCGCCACCCCGCAAAACGCGTCCTCGTCCTCGAGAAAGAAACCGGCGTCGGCCGCCACCAATCGCTCCACAACAGCGGCGTGATCCATGCGGGACTCTACTACCGTCCCGGCTCGCTCAAGGCCAAGACCTGCGTGGAGGGCGCGGCCGCCATGGTGCGCTTCGCACAGGAACACGGAATCGACCACGAGATTTGCGGCAAGGTGGTCGTCGCCACGGAGGAGGCGGAAATCCTCCGGCTCGAGGAATTACGCCGCCGTGGCGAGGCGAACGGCATCGAGAACATCGCGGTGCTGGGGCCTGAGGAACTCAGGGAAATCGAACCCCACGCCCGGGGCGTCAAGGCCCTGCGGGTGCCCTCCACGGGCATCATCGACTATGGCGCCGTCGTGCGCGCCTACGCCCGCATCGTGGCCGAGGCGGGGCAGAGCATCCGCACGTCCGCCGAAGTCACCGGCATCACCGTCTTGAAAGGAGAAAAACGCGTCGAGACGACGGCGGGAGATTTCGGGGGAAAGCTCATCGTCAACTGCGCGGGGCTTTACGCCGATAGAATCGCCAGACTCGCAGGCGCCGCGCCGCCGATGAAGATCGTGCCCTTCCGGGGCGAGTATTACGAACTCACGCCCGAGCGCCGCTCGCTCGTGAAGAGCCTGATCTACCCGGTGCCCGACCCGGCGTTTCCCTTCCTGGGGGTTCACTTCACCCGCCGCGTGGACGGGAACGTCGAGGCGGGGCCGAACGCCGTTTTGGCCTACATGAGAGAGGGTTATACGAAAACGCGGGTCGACCCCTACGATCTGCTCGAAACGCTCACCTACCCCGGCTTCCTGAGGCTGGCCCTCAAATACTGGAAGACGGGGCTCGGCGAGATGGTCCGCTCGGTCAGCAAGTCCGCCTTTACGCGCGCGCTGCAAAAGCTCATGCCCGAAATCCGGGAATCAGACCTCGTCCCCGCAGGCGCGGGCGTCCGCGCGCAGGCCGTGGACCGCGAAGGCGGCCTGCTGGATGATTTTTCCATCATCCGGACCGAGGGCGCAGTCCACGTATGCAACGCCCCCTCGCCGGGCGCGACGGCCTCGCTGATGATAGGCCGCGCCATCGCCGACATGGCCGAGGAGATGGAAGGCTGAGCGCCGGCAAGGGGTGTTGAAAAACCCCTGGTTTCATGATTCGACGAACGTTGTCAACCGGGGAAAGAGGAAATATCACTCCCCCTTGAAAGGGAACCCCCATCAAGTCAACCCCCCCTACCCCCCCTTGTCAGGGGGGTATAAAAAGGCGATGCGCCC
>JAPOYD010000070.1:0-15153 GCA_026706735.1 Nitrospinota bacterium
CCGAGCGTGTCGTAGCCCCCGAAGTGCGTTCCCACCGCATGCCAGCCGCCCGGAGAGTTCGTCTCATAAAGCTCCTCCGGCATGGGCAGGTCTACGAGCGCTCGCCGGCATGCTTCGTAGCCCTTCTCTCCATGGTCGAGCCCGCAAGCGGGGCCGTTTGCGGGCAAATTCCCGCAGATCTTGAGCAGGCGCGCCTGGGTAAGGCCGATGATCTCAGGCGTCGCTGGCGCATCGGTGCGAAGCGTCCAAAGCTTCAAGCCGTCGAGTTCCAGGACTTTAACGGGTTGAGACGGCCTCATGGAGAGTTCTTTACGTTTCTCGATTTCAGGGCGTTTTGCAGCACGCGCCGGGCGAGGGTGGCGCAGTGGCGTTTGTGGGTGGGGAGGCCGTCGATGCTTTCCGCGATTTCCTCTGCGGTGATTTCGGAAAGCTCATCCGCTGTTTTTCCGCGCACCATATCCGTCAGCGAACTCATGGCGGCGGTAATCGCCCCGCAGCCGAGAATCCGTATCCTGGCGTCGGTGACCGCCTCGCCCTCGAACTTGAGGTAAAGCGTCACTTCGTCGCCGCAGGCGGGGTTCGTTCCGCTCCCCTCGGCGTCCGCATCTTCGATGACGCCGATGTTGCGCGGATCCGCGATATGGGCGAGCACGGTCTCGTTATAGTGGTAGTCGTCTCTCGGAGCCAAGGGTTCTTCTCATGTTTTCGTTGATTTGAGGCGGGGGGCCATCTCGCGCACCTTGCTGACGGCCTCGGGCAGCACTTCGAGCAGCCTGTCGATGTCCGCATCCGAGTTGCCGTAGCCGAGGCTGAATCTCAGCGAGCCCTGCACGGTCTCTTTAGGCAAATCCATCGCCAGAAGAACGTGGCTGGGCTCGGGAGAACCCGAACTGCAGGCGGCCCCCGTGCTCACGGCGATGCCCTCGAGATCCAGGCGAATCAGGAGCGTTTCGCCTTCCGCGCCGATAAACCCTAAGTTCGACGTGCCGGGAAGCCTGTGGTCCGTATCGCCGTTCACCAGCACATCGGGAACGTGTTCGCAGATTTCGTTTTCGAGCCGATCCCTCATGGCGGAAATGTTTTTGGCAAATTGCGGGCTTTCGGTTTTCGCAATGCGGCAGGCCTCTCCCATCGCCACGATGCCGGCCACGTTTTCCGTGCCCGAGCGCAGTTTCTGTTCCTGTCCGCCGCCGGTCATAAAGGGGTCGAGCGTGGTTCCCTTTTTGACGTACAAAAACCCCGTGCCCTTGGAAGCGTTGATCTTGTGCCCGGTGGCGGATAGCAGGGACACGCCGGCGCGCTCCACGTCGATCTCTTCCTTGCCCAGCGCCTGCACGGCATCCGTGTGAAACAGGATGCCGCGCTCGCGGCAAACCGCACCGATTTCATGGACCGGTTGAATCGTGCCGACCTCGTTGTTGCCCCACATGACGGACACGATTTTCGTATCCGGCCGAATCGCCGCCGCCACCTCTTCGGCGGAAACGCGCCCTTTCCGGTCCGGCTTCAGGTAAGTGACTTCCACTCCTTCCGCTTCCAGGGTCTGGCATGTCGCGAGCACCGCCTCATGCTCGATGGCCGTGGTGACGACATGGCCTCTCCCCCGGGCGGCGGAGATGACGCCTCTGAGCGCCCAGTTGTCGCTTTCCGTTCCGCCGGATGTGAAGAAGATCTCATCGCTATCCGCGGCGCCGATGAGGGCCGCTGCATGATCGCGGGCGTTTTCGATCGCGATCCTGGTTTCCCGGCCATACCGGTGGATGCTGTTCGGGTTTCCGAATTTCTCGCCGAGGTAGGGCTGCATCGCGGACACAACCTCAGGCCTCATCGGGGTGGTTGCGTTGTGGTCCATGTAGATGGTTTTCATGGGGACTCTTATTTTTCCTGTGCCGGTTCTTGCGTCTGGGCCAGTTCTTTCTCGAGGGCCGCGATGCGCTGGTTCAGGGCCTGGATGGCCGCTTCCACCGGGTCGGGCAACTCGTGGTGCTCGAAGGAAACGGGAAGCAGATCGTCCGTTTTGCCTTGCCCCTCCCGGTAGACGATTCTTGCGGGCACGCCGACGACCGTGCAGCCGGGCGGAACGTCCGAGATGACGACCGAACTTGCGCCGATGCGGGAGCCTGCGCCGATGACGTGCGGACCCAACACACGGGCTCCGACGCCGACGACGACGTTGTCCTCCAGAGAGGGGTGTCTTTTTTCTTTCTTGAGGCTCACGCCGCCGAGCGTCACTCCCTGGTAGATGGTGCAGTTTTTCCCGATCTGCGTCGTTTCTCCGATGACGACGCCCATCCCGTGGTCGATGAAAAGCCCTTCTGCGATCTGCGCGCCCGGATGAATTTCGATACCCGTGATGAACCGGTTCCAGTGGCTCAACCAGCGCGCAAGGAGCAGAAATCCCCGTTTCCAGAAGTAGTGGGCCATCCGGTGCAGGCAGACGGCGTGAAATCCCGGATAGCAGAGAATCACCTCAATTCTCGATCTGCAGGCGGGGTCGCGTTCCATGACGGCAGCGATGTCCTTTCGAATCGATTCGAATCCGCGCCCGAAACTTCCGAGTAGTCCACCCATGGCTTGTAAACCCCAAGTCAAAGAAAAACCGGGGAAACACACGTGTTCCCCCGCGTTACCCATCCATCATAGCACAGTGTGTTTCGGTATGCCTTTCGCCCGGTCGAATCACGCTAATACTTCTTTGAAAAATAATCGCTTAGAATTCCTGCGTGATCAAATGCGATTTCGGAGGGCAGGGTGGTTTTGCTGAAAACATCTGCGCGCCTCGCATCGTCCCGCGCCTTGAGGACGCCGCCAAGTGGCCTTGCGATGAACACGACCGTGACGTTGTGCTGCCTCTCATCGCGCTCGGGGTCGCTGTAGGCATGGAACTGGCGGATCAACTCCACGTCGAGCGAGGTTTCTTCCCTGGCTTCCCGAACCGCAGCCGCCTCAAGCGTTTCTCCGTAATCGACGAACCCGCCCGGCAGCGCCCAGCCATAGGGGGGATTTTTCCGCTCGATCATCACAACGCCCTCAGCGCCCGTCTCGCTTTCGAACTCGATGATGACGTCCACCGTAAGATAGGGATTTCTGGGGGGATTCATATGTGTGCCCGCAATATCGTTCAAGGGAATCAATGAGTTCCAACTGATTTTCGCATATCAGGCCGCGCCCTTGCGACCATGTTTCCCCGGCCCATATAATGCGGCGGTTCAAAAGGCAGTTCCGCCGGGAACGGGTTCATTTCTAATCGAGGCATCGTCAATTTTTCGTTTCCAATATGCAGGGGTGATGAAATGGTGAAATTCAATATGGCGCCTACCGCCAGGCGAATCGTAGAGCAGGTTCTTGACGTGAAAAAGGGCGAACTGGTGCTTCTCGTAACGGATTCGGATCGCCCCGCTTCGGTCACCGAAGCGCTGGCGCATGCCTTGAGCGCCGCGGGCGCGAAGCTCTCCGTCATGCACATGCCGCCTCATATGAACGGGGGGATCGACCCGCTGCCGCACGTGGGGGCGGCGATGGCGGCATCTGAGGTGGTGATACTCCAGACCAGCTTCGCCACGATCCATACCGAGACGGCGAGGAACGCCCTCAGGCAGGGCGCGCGCGTTCTGGACATGTGGGGGTGGCGCGAAGACATGATGGTCGCAGGCGGCGCCTTGGCCGATTACGACGAGGTCGCCCGGGTCACCAAAACGATTTCCGACATATACACCGAGGCCAAAACGGGTCGGTTCACGACGCCGGATGGATGCGACATGGAGTTTTCGCTGGAGGGCAGGACTTGCTTCCCGCTCATCGGCGTGGCGAGAAAATCCGGAGAATTTGCGGCGTGTCCCGACGGGGAAGCGGCGATGAGCCCCCTGGAAGGCACGTCGAACGGCGTGATGGTGAATCCCTTCTCCATCGAGCGGAAAGATCTGGGCTTCGTCACCGAGCCCATGCGTCTCGAGATCAAGGACGGGAAAGTCGTGTCCATCACGGGAAGCGCCGCCGCGGACAGGTTCTGGAAGTTACTGGATGAAAACGGGGACCTGGCGAAGAACGTGGCGGAATTCGCCATTGGCACGAATCCGGCGTGCCGCCCCCGGGAGACGATGCGGGAGGCGAAAAAGACGTGGGGCACGTGCCACATGGCGGTGGGCGACAGTGGCAGCATCGGGGGCGTCATCGAAGCCCCGCTCCACATCGACATGATTTTCGACAACCCCACCGTATGGGCGGATGAGCAGATGATCATCCAGGACGGAAAAATTCTGGTGTAGCGCTTATTCGAGATGATAGTATGTGACCGTCGCGCCCGATGATGAAGGATGAAGATGGCACAAGCCCTGCTTCTCGAAGGCAAACCCGTGGCGGACAAGGTGATGGAGGAGCTCAAGACCTCCATCGACGCCCTCCTTCCCCGGATGGGCAGACCACCGGGGCTCGCCGTCGTTCTCGTGGGCGAGGATCCGGCCTCTCAGGTATATGTCCGAATCAAGGGTCGTTCCGCCAAGAGACTCGGCATCCAGACTTTCGATCACCATTTGCCCGAGGGTACCAGGCAAGAGGATGTCGTCTCGCTCATCGAGCAGTTGAACCACGATGACAAAGTGGACGGGATGCTGGTGCAGTTGCCGCTTCCCGGACACCTGAACGAAGAAGAAGTGTTGCGCAAGGTATCCCCGAAAAAAGACGCCGATGTCTTTCATCCGGAAAATTTTGGAAAACTGGCGCTCAAACAGGGTACGCTCAAGCCCTGTACGCCTGCCGGCGTACTCGAGATTCTGAAGTTTTACGATATCGGCCTGGAAGGGAAGAAAGCCGCCCTCATCGGGCGCAGCAAGATTGTGGGCCTTCCCCTGGCCATTTTGATGATGCATGAGAACGCGACGATTACAGTGTGCCACTCCCGTACGCGCGATATTCCCGCCATCACCAGAGAAGCCGACATCGTCGTGGCCGCCATGGGGCGGCCGAAATTCCTGACCGCGGACATGGTTCGCGAAGGGGCGGTGGTGGTCGACGTCGGCATCAACCGGGTGGATGGGGAACTGGTCGGTGATTGTGATTTCGAACCATTGCTCGAGAAGGTTTCCGCCATCACGCCGGTGCCGGGTGGGGTGGGGCCCATGACGGTCGCCATGCTGATGGCGAATACGGTTCGCGCGTATTCGCTCAAGTCCCAGGAAGCGAGAATATCGACCTGATAAGGATTTTCGGATGAGCGTAGACCTTCTGGGTGACAATACGCCTCGCGCAACACCTGCGGTGCTCACCGTCTCACAGCTCAACGCGCGCGTGAGAGAATTACTGGAAGATGAATTCGGTGAAGTTTTGGTCGAGGGGGAAATCTCCTCCTGGCGCACCTATCCATCGGGGCACTCCTATTTTGACCTGAAAGACGCCGCATCCAGGGTGAGCGCGGTGATGTTCTCGGGCCGCAGGCGGTTTTTGCGCTTCGAGCCGGAAGCGGGCATGCGCGTGATGATCCGATGCCGGGTGACGCTTTATGAGAAAGACGGACGCTTCCAGGTGTCGGCGCTGTCCATGGAGCCCTTGGGAGAAGGCGCGCTGGAGGTCGCTTTTCGACAGTTGCATGAACGCTTGGAGAGGGAGGGCTTGTTCGAACCTGGGCGAAAAAAGGAGATTCCCGATCGCCCCCGCCGCGTGGCGTTGGTGACGAGCCGGGAAGGCGCCGCCCTGCAGGATATGTTGCGGGTTTTCAAGGAGCGCGCCCCGATTGTGGAGCTCGTCATCGTCCACACCCAGGTGCAGGGCGAGGGCGCCGCGTCTTCCATCGCAGCGGCGATTCAAAAGGCGGACGCGAACCTCGCTAAAATTGAGCGCCCCGTGGATCTCATCATTACGGGCCGCGGCGGCGGAAGCCGGGAGGATTTATGGGCGTTCAACGAAGAGGAAGTGGTTCGGGCAATCGCCCGATGCCGGACGCCCCTCATTTCGGCGGTGGGGCATGAGGTCGATACATCGCTCAGTGATTTAGCGGCCGATGAGTCGTTGCATACGCCGACGGCGGCTGCGGAGCGTGCAGCGAGAGGATGGCAGGATGTAGCCAGAGACCTCAGTAGCCTTGCCCATGATGCGCGCCGGGCAGTGGAAACTCGCATAGCCTTTCTTGAGGCCAGGTTTTCTCGTTTGCTAAGAGAACCGGCATTCAGAAGGCCGGAAGCTCCGCTCGAGTCATTGGCGCAGCGCCTGGACGCTCTTTATGAGCGCATGAGCAGAGAAGCCGGTTATCAACAGGAAATGAGATGGGCGCATTTGGCCGGAATTGTCCCGAGGCTGCGAATGCTCTCGCCCAAAGAAAAAATTGTTGTATCCATATCGAGACTTGAAGATAATTTGAAGCGCTTGCGCACAGCGCACGGATTGTTTTTGAACAGCAGAGCGGGTGTCCTCAAGAATGCCGCCGGGCGCCTCGAACTGGTGTCGCCGCTGGCCGTTTTGGCGCGGGGGTATAGCCTGGCGTACAAGGAGCCGGATGGAGTCCTGATCAAAAAAGCCGAAGATGTGAAGGGAAATGAATCCGTGCGTATTCGTTTGTCCGAAGGCGGTTTGCGATGCCGAGTAGAAGAAGTCATCCCCGGGGGAGAGGGCCCATGAGTACTGCAAATGAATCCGCGAACCCAGATGCGGAACCAAAAAGTTTCGAGGCGGCACTGGAGCGTCTGGAAGCCATCGTGGAAGAACTCGAAGAGGGCGAGCCTTCCCTGGAAAAGGCCGTTTTGCTGTATGAAGAGGGCGTGAAGCTCTTCCGCTATAGCCGGGAGCAATTGAACGCGGCGCAAAAGAAGGTGGAAGAACTCGCGGGGGAATCAGAAGAAACATTATCGTTGCAACCGTTCGAAGATGGTGAAGATGATGAGTGAGGCCGAACTCCCCGGTCGTGTCGACGCAGCGGCTTACTTAAGCAACTGGGCGAAACGTGTGGAAGAAGAACTCGAACGCCTCGTGCCGGAATCCTCTGAACCTCGCGAGATTTTCGAGATCATGCGTTACAGCCTTTTCGCCGGAGGAAAACGTCTGCGCCCCGTGCTTTGCGTGGCCGGATGTGAAGCCGTAGGCGGAAACCCTGAATTTATCCTGCCGGCCGCATGCGCCCTCGAATGTATTCATTCTTATTCTTTAATCCACGATGATTTGCCCGCCATGGACGATGATGACTTGAGACGCGGGATGCCTACGAACCACAAGGTTTATGGTGAGGCGGCGGCGATTCTCGCGGGTGACGGGTTGCAGGCCCTGGCCTTCGAGTTGATGGCGAATGAACAAATGGGTGCGAAAGTTTCGCCTGAGCGTCATGTGAAGGCGATTCGAATGGTCGCCGATGCGGCAGGCGCGACGGGCATGGTGGGTGGACAGCTTTTGGACATCAGAGCCAATGGCTTGGTGAGTGATGTGGCGCATTTAGAGGAAATCCACAGGAGAAAGACGGGTGCGCTTTTGAGGGTATCTGTTTGTTTGGGGGGTCTCCTCGGCGGCGGTGACGAAGCGCAGATGGAAGCGCTGCATGTTTATGGCGAGAAGATTGGGCTGGCGTTTCAAATCGTAGACGATATTTTGGATGTGGAAGGTGATGAGGCCCTCATGGGAAAGCCCACGGGCTCGGATGAGGGGTTGAACAAGGCAACCTATCCCGCCTTGTATGGCATTGAGACGTCGAAGCAACTCGCGCGCTCCGCATGCGGGGAAGCGTTGCAAGCGCTCGAGAATTTCCCCAAAAAAGCGCCTGAATTAGAATCTTTGGCGCATTTTATTTTCTTGCGTCGGTTTTGACGATTGACTATCATTGCCTGGTTAGTCTTTGAATAACCGCGGGATGTCTGAATCCGAGACATTTCCTTGGTGAAGTAAAATTCGATTCAAGATGAGTTCCCGGAGGAGGGAAATGGTATGGGCGAATTGCTTGAACGCATTGATAGCCCGGCGGATTTGAGGCGGCTACCGGAAGAGGAACTTCCTCAAGTCGTGGATGAACTCCGCGACATGGTCATTCAGGTAACATCGAATACGGGTGGACACCTTGGCGCTTCTTTGGGAGCTGCGGAACTCGTTGTAGCGCTTCACTATCTCTATGATACGCCGAAGGACAAGTTGATTTGGGATGTCGGTCATCAGGCATACACACACAAGATCCTTACAGGGCGCCGGGACCGGTTCGATACGCTGAGGCAGTGGGAGGGAATCGCCGGCTTTCCGGACAGGCGTGAGAGTGAATACGATCATCTGAACGTGGCGCACGGAGGCACCTCCATATCGGCGGCGTTGGGCATGGCCACGGCGCGGGATCTCTCTGGCGAGGATTTTCAGGTCGTCGCCATCATCGGAGACGGCAGCTTGACCGCCGGCATGGCGATGGAAGGGCTCAACAACGCCGGCGCTGCGAAGAGCAATCTCACCGTCATTCTCAACGATAATAAAATGGGCATTTCGCATAATGTGGGCGCCATGTGCTCATATCTGGCGCGAATCATGACGGGTGAGTGGGCGAACCGTGTCCGCAAGGTGCGTGGCGAAGTTCAGAAAATACTGAGCCACCTCCCCGTGGTGGGCAGCCATGCCGTTACGCTCATGGACAGGGTGGAGGAGTCTCTGAAAAACATTATCGTTCCGGGTATTTTGTTTGAGGAGCTGGGTTTTCGATACATCGGTCCGGTGGATGGGCACAGGCTCGATTTGCTGATTCCCACTCTAAGGAACGTGAAAAACCTGGATGGGCCCAATCTGGTTCACGTCGTTACCCGCAAAGGTTATGGGTACCCATATAGTGAGGCGGAACCCATCACCTACCATGGCGTGACGAAATTCGATCCCGAATCCGGTGAATTCCACAAGAAAGCGCCTGGCCCTCCCGGCTACTCCAAAGTTTTCACCGATACCATGATCAAGCTCAGCCAGAAGGATGAAAAAATAGTAGCCATCTCGGCCGCCATGCTCGAGGGCACGGCGCTCGTCAACTATCAAAAAGTGTTGCCCGATCGCTGCTTCGACGTAGGCATGTGCGAGCAGCATGCGGTGACTTTCGCCGCAGGCCTTGCGCTCGAGGGGATGAAGCCGGTCGCCGCCATTTACAGCACATTCTTGCAGCGCGCCTACGATCAGATCATCCACGATGTCTGCCTCACGAATGTGCCCGTTACCTTTGCGCTGGATCGGGCCGGTCTCGTGGGCGATGATGGGCCCACTCACCAGGGGGCCTATGACTTGGCCTATCTCCGGTGTCTGCCGAACATGATCATCATGTCGCCCAAAGACGAAAATGAACTTCAGAAAATGGTCTTGACCGCGATTGAACATCCAGGTCCTGCAGCGGTGCGCTTTGCGCGTGGTTCCGGTGAGGGCGTGCCGATGGATGAGGATATCGCAACGATTCCCATCGGAGAGGCGGAACTGCTTCGCGACGGCGATGACGTCGCTCTCATCGCCTTGGGCCCCATGGTGGGACTCGCGATGGAGTCTGCCGCGCAATTGGAGGAACTTGGAATACAAGCGTCGGTTTTGAACCTCCGCTTTGTGAAGCCGATGGATGATGAGAAAGTTTTGGGGCTTGCCAGGCGGTGCAAACGCGTCGTGACGATTGAGGAGGGGACGCGCATCGGCGGGATGGGGGCCGGCGTTTTGGAGCTTTTGGCGGAGCATGGCATCCACGACGTTTCCGCCACGGTTTTGGGTATCCCCGATCGGTTCATTGAACACGGAGCGCCTCAACTCCAGCGCGAGGATTGTGGACTTACGCCTGGCGATATCACCCAGGCGGCTCGTGATCTGGTGGAAGGCGAGGCTGATTCTGCCGATCTGGCGGCGCATGGCAAAGAAACAGAGGCTCGATAAACTACTCGTCGAACGTGCGCTGGCTCCAAGCCGGGAGCGTGCGCGCAGCCTGATTTTGGCCGGTCTGGTCAGTGTTGACGGCGAACCCGCCTTGAAGGCGGGTTCTTCATTTCCCGAAGAAGCATCCATCACCCTCAAGGAAAACCCTTGTCCTTATGTGAGCCGGGGTGGCCTGAAACTCGCAGGCGCGCTGGATGTTTTCGGCATCGACCCCCTGGAGAAGTATTGCATGGACATCGGCGCATCGACGGGTGGATTCACCGATGTGCTGCTCACCCGTGGCGCCCGCCGCGTTGCGTCTGTGGATGTGGGCAAGGGTTTGATTGACTGGAAGCTGAGGAACGACCCGCGGGTCACTCTTTTGGAGGGTGTGAACGCCAGGCACCTGACACCCGAAATGTTTCAGACGTTGGCTGGGGAGGAGCGGCCGAGTTTGTGCGTCGTGGACGTTTCTTTCATCTCCGTCGTGAAGGTGCTCGGGCCGATTCATGGCTTGCTCGACGATGGTGGGGAGATACTCGCACTCATCAAACCACAGTTTGAAGTGGGGAAGGGTCGTGTCGGGAAAGGAGGGATAGTTCGCGACCCCGCGCTTCACCGCGAAGTGCTCCTCCGCATTTGGGATGAAACACTTGGGTTGGGATTGGCTCCTCAAGGCATCGCCATGAGTGCGATCATGGGCGCCAAAGGAAACCGGGAATTCTTTCTCTACTTGAAACCCGGCGCCGGTTCTCCCGACGCACAGGACGTGGTTGAAAGCATTTTGGCGAAGGAGCTTGAAACTTAGGCAATCCTGATTACACCGTCATCCAGTTTAGGAACGATGCTCGAAATATCCCTCTGCGCACAAAAGGATATGTCTTCATCAAGTCCCAACGACGATAAATGTCTGCCCCACCAGCTTTGAAAAAGCATTTTTTCCAGGTTTTTTTCAGCCCCATGAGCGATGTGCAGTGCTGCGCGGGCGGTGTCGGAGAATTCCAGCTTCTCCATATGTTCGGACAAGATTTGCAGGAGCATCCCGGCACCTACGGCATCTTCTTCGCAGTAACTTCCTTCGCGACCCGAGCAGGCGATCAAGAGGGATTGATTTGTGTTTGCCTGAAGAATAGACGCTACCCGTTCGGCAGCAGCGGTGATGTTGACGAAAGCGGCAGTGAAAATTTCTCCGCAACTTTTTACGGCTGAGAGTGTTTTGGTTCCGTTGCTCGTTGAGAGTATCAAGATTTTCCCGCTGATTCTCCGGCGCGTGTATTCGAGTGGCGAGTTCCCCCCGTCAAAACCTTCTATAGGCTTGCCGGCTTGCTCTCCTCCCAGGATGATTTTTTCGGAACCATGTCGAAGTCGCAGCTGTTGGGCCAGTTCAAACGCGATTTCAGGAGAAGCGCACGGATATATCGCAGAACAGCCATTCTCCAGGATGACGGCGATGTTCGTAGTGGCTCTTAATACGTCTATTACGACGCAGACAATGTTTCTTTCATTTTCTCCGCATGCCCGTCGCGCATCTTTGAGTCTGATGGGGATTTCCGGGTGGGAAAAAGCGACGTCACACCAGGTGTTCTTGCTCACAAGGGGATTCCCAAATGACGTCCAGATAGAAAAAATCATTACTTAGCGCGGATAAGAGAACTTCCGCCCGCCGTTGTTGATCGCCGTTTTGTTTGGGAACGCGCACCCTCAATAGAGTATCCAGGTCTCTCATGTCATCAATGGCCCGGAACCAGTCGTCCGCCGTGGTCCCGTCGCCGGCGGAATATGAAAGAGTTCTCATGGTGCGCGCGTTGATGGGTTTTCGATGGAGTTGAACCAGGGAGCCTCTCTCGTCCATTTCTCCCAAAACGATAGAGCGTTCCCCCAGATTGTGCTCGCTGAAGCGCAATCCTTCAGGAGAGCCGCTGTAGCATGCGCCGCCGCCGCTCCAGCGGGCGACGTCTATGGGCTTGTGGTAATGACCTATAGCCACATACCCAAAGGGCAGACGCTTCAAATCATCGGCTTCGAATGGATGTTCCTTGAACGCCGGGTGTTCCGAAGCAAGGGCGGCTTCCGAGCCGTGTAACAGCAGGATGGATCGGTCGTTCAAATGGAGGTCTCGCGTGAGGATTTCTTGCAAAGGCGGTTTGAAGGCGTCTTTGATATCCCAGGGGATTCCGGCAATCGTAAGATTTAGTTCTGCGATGTTTTCTTGCGCCAACTCGGTGGCGGGGTCACCACGGAAAAGATGGAGGTTGTTTTGAATTTCGGGCTGATTCCATACGGATTTTGAATGTATTGGGTCATGATTTCCGGGAATGGCGAAACAACGCACCCCTTTTTTGGATAAATGCGAAAGGTTCTTCGAGACAATTTCGACGTCGCGAGCACCTGGATGGGGGGTATCGAATAAATCCCCGGAAATAAGGAAGACCTGTGCGCCCCATTTGAGTGTTTCGCGGACGGAGCGGAAAAAAGCTACCCGAAGGTCGGCTTGCCGCGCCGCGGCTTTACGAGGCGGGAGGTAGCCGAAGTCATAGCCGAGATGGAAATCACCGCAATGGGCGAATCGAAAGTTCACATTATCTCCCAGGGCCGAAATATCGGCGATTGTGTCATGTGTGTGTTGTGATTGGCAAAAGCGCAAAGAGAAAAAGGCGCTTTTCAACATCGTCTTGACAGTACGCGCTGCACACGATGATGATGCGGGTTCAGAGACATATATTTTAGGAGAAACGGTTTTGGCGAAGAAAGCGAGGATGAAAGCCTCGAAAAAATCTTTTCCCAAAGAAGAATTGGTTCAGGCCGCCGCCGTCGCGGCTGGTCTTGAAGCGTCGTTCACGGTGCCGGCTCCACCGGGCGCCATGGCGCCGGCGCCTCTTTTAGACGAAATCCGGGAAATGGGAGAGGTTGGGTTCGCTGGCGTATTGAACCATCTGTCCTCCACTACTCCACAGGGCCGTATTCCCACACTTCTCGCTCTACGAGAACTGGGGGATGCGTCTGTCGTTCAGAAGCTTGTTTCTCTTCTACAGACGATGCGTTGGTCGATACCAGGACTCATTGCGCTGTTTGAGACGATTCAGGTGTTGGATGCGGAAGTAGAACTGCCGACGGGCTACAATGAGGAAATGTTGAGTCAGGCCCGGGAAATATCAGAGCAACTTGGAAAAGAAGAACTTCTCACGATTGATTCTGCGAAATCCATTGTATCGTCATTGAAAAACCTGCCTTCTTTTTTACAGGAGGTTGTATTGCGTGATGGCATCGAGCAAGCGGCGGACGATTCTGAAAAACATTCATTTGTGCTGGCTGAAGCGATGGTTCAGGAAGGAACATTGCCACCTGCATATTTCATTCAAATTTTAGCGGATACGGCTACGCAAGATGCAGCGGCTGCGCTTCAAAAGCTCTCCGAATCCACGAGTGACAAGGATACGTTGTCACGTATTCGCAAAGCGATGTTCCGGTTGAAGAACAAAGGCGTAGAAATTGAAAAATTGCCTGATTCGGGTGCTCGAACTATCCAACGGACGAATTATCCTGACTATGTTCATGCGGTAGTCAGCGCCGTAGACGGGCGTGGGCAGATGCTTTTGTGGCTCGCCCGCTCACGAGTTCCCCGGGGAAGGTATCTGGTGCAGGCGCGTTTGCATCGGGGGCGAGGCATCGTCGAGTTCACCGATGCGGAAATGAGCGCCAAAGAGTTACGCAATGTTTTCCACCGAATTTCAGAAATGCCCACCCTTGCTTCACAGGAAGTGCCTGCCGGATATGCCATTTGGCTCCTGGAACGCAGTCAGCGTGAAAACGAAGCTGGAGAAGTACCTCTGCCCCGTGGCTTTACACACGCGAAGCTCATGCTCGATCCGTTGTCGGAGGCTGAGGCGTATCCCGTGGAGGGACCACATCCTGTCCGCGCGATGGTGAATCCTCTTGGAGAAGGCGAGAAACGGATGGAAGTGCGCACGATATTCGCCCACCGGCCTTTCTGGAGTTGGGTGATGGATGAAGAGCGCGTGGCGCCGTATTTTCAGGAGTTTCTAGAGTCGATGGAAAGTCAGGTGGCTCTGGATGATAGACAGAAAAAAGAGCGTCTTCAGCAGATTGTGGAAAACGGCGCGAAAGATAGTTTTGAGGATAGGGTATTGCGGGAGCGTATCGCGGGCCAGTTGGAAGACAATGGATACATTTTCCATCAGGCGGGTGACGAAGCGATGGCCCGTGAATGTGTGACGCTTGCGGATGAAATGCTGGCGGATACGGATGAACCCGCGCCGCTATTCGTCGAAATGGTTCAGTATTCCATCAATGTGATGCTCGAGCGGGTTATCCGCCAAGTTCGGGAGTCTCAGGGCGAGGAAGGGGAAATGCAAGAAGAGAATGTCGAGGATGGTGGTGTGTCAGAAAGTGCGGACTCGGAAGATTCACCGATTATTATCACGCCGTAATCTCATATTTGGAGAATTTGATGGAATTCGGTTTTGATCATATTCACTTCGTATGTGCGGATGTGAAAGCGTTTGCCGAGTATTTTCAAGACATATTCGACGCAGAAATCGTCCGCTACGACGAAGACTTCAAAGGTTCTCCGAATGCGGCGGTGAAAATCGGCCGCTTGATGATATTCGCGCGCGGCATCAGACCTGAAGAGACGCCTGATTCCGTAGAGCCGGAACTGGTTCAGGGTCTGGATCATTTCGGGTTCGGCGTCCCGGATGTGGAAGCCGCTGTTGAGTGGCTGAGGGACAAAGGGGCGGAGATCATGATGGAGCCCGTGCGCCGCGGCATCGGCGGGCGCATGATCGCCTACGTCAGAGGACCTGGAAACGTCCGCATCGAATTGTGCGAGAACCCGGCGGCTCTTTAATATACGCTCGCATCCTGAGAACCGGAATAAGCGGAGGCCCAACAGCGGGTTTTCTTGACATAGTGATTCGCGACTATTTCATCGCGACTGAATCGCCAGGACAATTTTCTCTTGGAGGATAAAACCGATGGTCGATTTCCAGCTCACCCCCCGGCAAATGGAACTCAGGGATACTGCGAAAAGATTTGCCACCGAAGTCATGGTTCCCGCAGCGGAGGTCGCGGACCGTATCGAGGATCCTAAAGCATCCTTCAACTGGGAAGTCATTCGAGAAGGCTCAAGACGAGGCCTCAGAACACTCACCGTCCCGAAAGAATTTGGAGGTGAAGGCGCCGATGTGCTTTCCTGCGCCATCGTGGGTGAAACGCTGGCATATGGGGATTTGGGACTTGCTGTCGCCTTTGATCAGACATGGAAGATTATGACGTCGATTGCCAATATGGCGAATGAGGAACAGCAAAAACGCTGGCTCC
>JAPOYD010000070.1:15163-24358 GCA_026706735.1 Nitrospinota bacterium
ACGGCATGGACGGAACCTATGGCGGGTAGTGACAACGTCTGGCCTAACCAGAATCCCGGGGCAGGAATTCAGTCGTATGCGGAAAAAAAAGGAGACCGCTGGGTGTTGAACGGCACAAAGCGTTATATCTCGAACGGGGGCCTCGCCAAGGTCTACCAGATCGCCGCTCGCACGGATAAGGATAATCCCATGATGAACAGTCTCACGGCCTTTTTGGTGCCCTCCGACGCCAAGGGTTTTGAAGTCACTGAAGTGTGGGACAAACTCGGCCAAAGGTGTGTTCAGAACGGCACGTTGGAGTTTCACGATGTGGAAGTTCCAGCGGAAGACCAGATCGGAGAAATAGGCCAGGCTTTGCCGGCGCTGGCCAATTTGTTCATAAGACACGGGAGCAACATCCAGGCGGGCGCCACTGTCCTGGGTGTCGCGCAACGCGCGTATGACCTGTCTTTGCAATATGGGCATGCCAGAATCCAGGGCAGCGTGCCTTTGCTCGATCATCAGCTTCAGCAAATCAGACTGGCGCGGATGGCGATGAAAATAGAAGCCTCCCGCTCTTATCTGTGGCGTACGGCGTGGTCCACCCAGCTCGAGGAGATGGACCGGAAAAATGCGATGCTGAGCAAGGTATTCGCATCCGAGTCCGCCGTACAGGTTTGCCAGGAGGCGATGGAGTTTTGGGGAGCGGCGGGATACATGCGGAAAAACCCCATCGAGAAACTCATGCGTGACGCCTTGAGTTTCCTGCATTCAGACGGCACGAACGACGTGTTGACGCTTAAGGCGGCAGGTTTCCTGGAAGATCCGCCGCAGGTGGATGATCTGATTTATTCCCCTCGTGTGGCCGAGGCGGCTGCAGGCAGGTAGGGATTCGGTATAGGGTGGAGATTCAAGGTCGTGGGAGGGGTTTGTCGTATAGTTTTTCTCCTCGGAGTTAGTTCCTGAAAGCGGTGATCAGGACTCCGCCTGTGACGACGCAAACTGTGGCCAGGACTGTCTTGCGGTTGATTGTTTCGAGCTTGCCCAGGAAAAAATAGCTCAGGATCAGCACCCAAATCGGTGCGATTCGGCTCAAGGGCAGAGCGGTGGACACGCTCGCCATCGTAAAGGCTGTCCAGAGCATGTAGGAACTGCAAATTCCAATGGCGCCTGCGCCTCCTACCCACATGAGGCCTCTTTTTTTGCCGCGAATCTCATTTTGGCCCGGCAGGATTGGCTTTATGAGCAGAAGAATACAATTGGCCGTGGTGAAGGAGACGGCCATGCCGACACTGGGCGTCATTTGAAGTGCATAAGCGAGTTTGACGAATATGGGCGCCACCGCATACGCCAGTGATGCGACGAGTGGAAATATGAGCGCTCCTTGAAACCAGCTTTTGAAAGATTGAGATTTGTCGTCTTGTATCCCGAGAATGGATACCCCGATGACGATGCCCAGGGTGCCGAGTACAACCATGGCCGTCGGATCCTCGCCCAGGAACATGATTGCGAAAAATGTTCCCCAAATCGGGGCCGCTGAAGATATCGGAACGGTGCGGCTGAGTCCGATACGGGAGACTCCCACCAGGTAGCAATATCTTCCAATAGTGGGGCCCGCGGCGCCCACGGCGGCGTACCAGAAGATGGCTTCTGCCTTGGAAGTGAAAAGCGTGCCATTGATTAGAGATATGACGAGGCCGCCCAGGCTTACGATTCCATTGACTATCAAAGCGGCGGCAAGGGGAGTTACGCTTCTCATTCCTTGTCTGAGAAAAGTTTGCGCTACCGAGAATGTGATGGATGCGGCGATGGCCAGTAGTTCACCTGGGCCGATCAGCTGGATCCAGCTCATGGGCTGATTTGCTTTTGCGAAAGATGAATTTCTCCGCCTTTGGATTTTCCTGGATTCGTGTCTTTATAGTAGGGGCACATTCGCCTCAGGTCACACTCGGTGCACTTGGGATTGCGGGCGGTGCAGATGGTTCGACCGAAACTCAGCATGTTCATGTGCAATTCGTGAGCCCGGCCTTTTGGTATGAGTGGTGCAAGGACGGAGTGGGATTTTTCAGGCGTGGTTTTCCCGGAGATTACGCCGAGGCGAATCATGATCCGGTGAATGTGAACATCAATGGGGAACAAATCCCGGTTTGAAGCCAACATCAAGGTGACATAAGCGGTTTTGACGCCGATGCCTTTGTGCCGGGTGAGATAGCGCACGGCGAAATCATCTGATTCATGATGCAGGAATTCCAGACAGAGTTGCCCTCGATCCGCACGAAGCCACCTCAGAAAATCCCGGATTCTGCCGGCTTTTTGATTACCCAAACCAGCCGAACGGATTGCCTGGGCAAGAGACTCTTGAGGGGCGTCGGCGATTTCATCCCAACTGGCAAAAGTTCTTTTCAAGGATTCAAACGCCATGTCGCGGTTATGATCGGTCGTGCTCTGTGAGAGGAGGGTTTCGACCAGGGAATCCAGCAGGTTGCTTCGCTTTGTGCGTTTCGGCTTGCCGAAGCGGGACAATAGTCTGTCTGTGAGTTTCAGAATTTTTCGTTTTCGTGTGGCTCGTGAGGCGGCTCTGGTCGGCATTCTATGTCCTGGTGCGATGCGCTTTTAATGAATTGGAGCGTAGGGTTTCTTTAGAACGGTAAATTATAGAACTCACTTATGGTTTGGCAATATGATTTCAGAATAATGCATCATCGCCACAAGCTGTATAAAACCCCGGCGTTGCTGAATTGGAACGAATCTTTCGGGTTTAAGCTCACGCTACGGCCATTTTCTAACGAATTGCGCTGTCAATTTTTTTCCCGAGTGTTGGGCGATTGACGGAGTAAGGCTGAAAGTCGAGAGGTATCATTGAAGACTTTCTTCGTTCTTTTGAGGCGCTCATACACTTCTATGATTCTCAAGATATATCGGCGTGTTTCCTGGAAAGGAGGAATCCCGTTATACCGCTGGATGTTGGCGGGCCCCGCGTTGTATGAAGCCAGTGCCATATGCAAATTCCAGCCGTATAGCTCGAGTAAATACCGTAGATACCGCACGCCGCCCTCGATGTTCTCGCCGATGTCGAAAACATCGTCGAGGCCCAGATGTTTGGCGGTAATCGGGTTGATTTGCATTAGTCCTTTAGCGCCATTGTGAGAAACGGCTTTTGGATCGAAGTTGCTTTCCACCTCGATGACGGCGCGCACCAACAGGGGGTCGACTTCGTAGAGCTTGGAGTATTGATGTATGTACCAGAAGATTCCACGTTCCCCGGTGCCGGAGCTTCCACGCGCCGATGAAGCTCTATCGTCATCAATATGAAGTTTTGAGGCGGGGAATGGAATCGTTTTTCGTCCTATCAACTCAGTAACAGACATAAGCGGTTGTTTGAAAAGCATGAGTGCACTGGCCAGGACAATTCCAGCCAGCGGTATTATACGAATTCCCCATTCAGATTTGCTTCGACGGCGGGATAAGCTCGTTAGCTCTAACATGGACAACAGAAGATAAATTGCAATCAGGGTGATAATAACGAGATACATCTCAGTCACTCCAAAGATTGCATTTGAACCGAAATAAAAGATAGAAAACCATCATCAAGTGTGCAAGCGGCAGTTTGTGCATTATATCAGTTCCAGGAGATCCTCCAGTTTTTCCAAATATTTATCCGGGTTTAATTTTAGTATCTCACTGTGCTGGGAGTATTTCCCCTTGATGATCCATGCAGGGATAGATGCGTTTCTGGCGGCTTGTAAGTCCGTCGTCGTATCACCAACCATGACGACTTCTTCTGGTTTCACTTCCAGCGATTTGATTGCGGCGTACAGCATTTCAGGGTCCGGTTTCGGCGCATATCCCTGACGGTGTCCGAATACCGCTCGAATGTAGGGCAAAAGCCCGACATGTTCTAATTGCTCCTTGCAGAAGAACCACGCTTTGTTCGAAACGCAAGCCATCTGGATGCCCCGGTGGGCGAGTGTTTCGAGTGTTTTTTTCGCCCCGGGGATGATATGCGTGCCTGCGGCATTATGAACCTTGTAATGGGAGCGGTAGATGCGCACCGCCTCGTTGGCCATGTCTTCGCCCCATAGCTGGGTGAATCTCTCCTCGAGCGTAGGGCCGATGGATGCGAGAATTTCCGCGTCGCTCATTTCGGGTACGCCCAGGTCACGGCACATGAGACGCATGCACTTGGCGATGCCGTCGTAGCTGTCGACAAGCGTGCCGTCGTGGTCCAAAAGGAGCGCGCGTATAGCCATATGAGTATTCTCCATCCAAGCGTGCATAAGCATGATATGATTCAAACCAGAAGCGAAATCGGCAAACCATAACACCATGAGTCCATCTATGGAACAGGACGTGAAATCAAAAATCGCAACATATCAGGCGGGTGTACGGCCTCCCTCTCAACCTATCGATCTTGCTGGCATGGATGAGGAAGAACTCGTTTCCTTGTGCGAGGAGATGGGAGAACCCCCCTACAGAGGCCGGCAAATATTCTCGTGGCTATATGCCCATGGTGTGAACAAATTCTCCCAAATGACCAATATTCCCAAGGGTTTTAGAGCAAAGCTCGAGGAAGCGGCTCGCCTGGAGATTCTCGAACTCGACCGGGAGAGCAGGAGTCTGGATGGCACGGAAAAATATGTGTGGCGTCTGCGTGATGGCGCGCGGGTCGAGAGCGTCCGAATACCGATGAGAAACGTAAATGGCGTAATGCGGTGGTCTCTTTGTATTTCTACACAGGTCGGATGCGCGATGGGATGCGCGTTTTGCCTGACGGCGAAGATGGGTTTCATCAGACAGTTGAGCGCCGGTGAAATCGTCGGCCAATTTCTCGCCGCAAGAAGGCTCCTCGCCACCGGAGAGCGTTTTCACAACATCGTGCTCATGGGAATGGGGGAGCCGCTCGATAATTTCGACGCCACCGTAAAGGCCGTGAAAATCCTGACGCACCCGCGGGCGAATGGCGTCAGCGCAAAAAGGCTGACAGTATCGACTGTGGGGATCGTCTCGAGGCTTCGGGATTTCGTCTCCGCAGTTCCGGGCGTGGGATTGGCGGTATCGCTTCATGCGGCGGATGATGAAACCAGAGGGAAACTCGTGCCGGTGAACCGCAAGTGGAATTTGAGGGCGCTGATTGGTGAATGCCGGGAGTTGCCGGTAGGTGAGCGGCGCCGCATCACTTTTGAATACGTCATGCTGCGGGGGGTGAACGACTCGGGGCAGGACGCGAAGGAACTCTCAAAGCTCCTTAAAGGGTTGAAATGTAAGGTGAACCTCATCCCCTGGAATCCGTTTCCGGGAACTCCCTTCGAGCGGCCTGGCGATGAACGGGTCGAGGAATTCCGCCGCATTCTCCTGGCCGCAGGCCTGGTGGCCACCACGCGCATCGCCAAGGGAGCCGACATCCTCGCGGCGTGCGGGCAATTGGCCGATCCCCGGCAAATTGCTGAAAACACAGGGCTTACGCCTCCCTGAGTCGCGCGAGAGCGCGGCCCCCCGCCCCGGCGGGAGAGGAGCGGACGCATGTATTCTGCGCATCTCCTCTCCGCACCTCCCCGCAATTGCGCGCATTTGCCGTTATCGCAAAAGCCGCGGATCATGGCAGGATTCCCCTGCGCCCGGATTCTGCGGCGCCCCATCCCGGGAAAATAAATAGCCGGAAATTTATCGAAAAACCCCGTGAATTTATCGATATTTATCGAATTTTTTCGAAATTCCATATCTCCGAACGCGCCGACCCGCGCCTTCATCATACCGGAATCCCCCGAATCCGCGCGGACGGCAAATGCGGGCAAATGCCCGCGCCGGCGGCTTCACGAGGAACGCCGCCCGGCGGCAGCGCACGTTGGTGAACTTCCGCGCCGCCTCTGTGGGGGTCGGTTCCCCGGCGACTCGCATCACTTCGCCCTGACGCGCTCATGGATGGCATTGACGGCCGCATGCGCCGCCAGCGCGGCCCCCTCCTGCCAGCCGGGCAGATCGGTCACCTGGTCGCCGGCGAAGAAGACGGCCCCGTCCGGCCGCTGAAGCGCTTCGGGCGGCTCGTGGCGGCTCTTCGGCCAGCCTCCCTTCTGGAAGGGCGTCTCACGCCAGGCCTGACTGACCCCGGCCTCAAGCTCCGCCCCGTATCCGGGGTGGATCTGCTCGCCCTCGGCGATCGCCGCCCGGAGCCGCTCCGGGGGGGTCATGCCGCCGTAGCGCAGTCCCGGCGCGTCGTCCCAGATATAGCCGCCGACGATGATCCCCCTGGCGCGGTGATAGCCGTAGGGCGGATACCATATCTGCGTGATGTCCTGGTCGGTCCACGAGATGCCGCCGTAGATCGCGTGGTCCTCCTCCCAGAAGCGGCGGCGGGCCTGGAAGGCGATCTTGACGGCGGGCACGAACCCGATGGAGCCGATCGCCGCCCGCGTCCGCGGCGAGAAGTCGCTGGGGATGTCCTTCAGGACCGGGGCGGGTATGGTGCAGACGGCATAGTCCGCTTCGACGGCGCCCTGGCCCGTCACGACCCGCACGCCGCCGGCCGTCTTGCGGATCTCCTTCACGATGCTGCGGTACCGGATGAGACGGCCGACGCGCTTCTCGAAACCCTTCGCGATGGCGTCCATCCCGCCGACGGGCTGGAACAGCGTCGGGTTCTGGTTGAGGAAGTGACTGAAGTGGAGCTTGTATCGCCAGAAGTCCGCCTGGAGCATCTCGCCCAGGTCCAGGGGCGCGTTCACCTCCCCGGCCTTTAAGCCCGCATGGATCTGCGCGCCGCGGTAGCCGCTGCGATTCGAGCCCTTGTAGCGCCGATCCGGTTTCAGGCCGCCGTAGCTGACGAGCATTTCCAGTATCCGCTCCTTGTCCTCGCCTGTCAGTTCGCTGTCCAGGGCGCCCTGGCCGACGGCCTTGGCCAGCAGCTCGGCGACGTAGCCGCGGGTATCGGTGATGACCTGGCGGGCCGCCACGGGCTTGCCGCCGAAGCGTTCCCGATCGTGGAACAATGCGGCCCGGTTGTCGTTCGTGAAAACCTCGAGTTCGACCCCGAACTCCTTGCAATATCCCAGGATCGCCCGGTGATGATAGGGGATGCGGGCCGGCCCGAGATTCGCGTACAGGTGGTCCGCCTCCCCGAAGTCCACCCGTTGCCGGCCGCCGAACTCTTCTATCGCGTCACCGGCGCGAACCGTCCGGTTGCGGCCGCCGGCGCGGCCCGTGGCCTCCAGAATCGTGCAGCGGTAGCCGGCCTTCGACAGTTCATAGGCGGCCGCCAGACCCGAGATGCCGGCGCCGAGAATGACGACGCTCGTTCCTTTGCCCGAGCCGCCGGGCAGCCTGGGAGGGGCGGCATGGGCCGCGCCCGCTCCCGCGAGGTCCAGCGCCTGCATGGTCAGATGCACGGCCTCCGCTCCCGCGGCGGCGCCCACGAATCGCAAGAAGTTCCGCCGGGTCAAGCTCATGGCGGTGCGTTCTCCCTTCGTTTTGTCTGTCGGGACGGCGGCAGATTTGGCAGTAGCTCCCATAACGCCCGATTCTCTGAAAATCGCATTATATTTTATCATTTATCGAAAAGCCCCGTGAATTTATCGATATGTATCGAATTGTCTTGATGGGTTGGACGGAAAAACGAGATGGACGGGACGCCCCTTGCCCGCGCGCCCGGTATGTTGGTATACCACTTGCCTAGAGAGACGCAAGCACGGCGAATGCGGATAATTACGCGACACAATGCAGCACGGTGGATGCACCGACATGGCGGATGAAAGTCCGGAAACGGCAGACCTCATCAAGGAACTCTCAAGCGGCATTTCTTCGATTCGAAAGCGCCAGGAAGAACTCGCCGGGAAGTTCGATGCGCTCGAAGCGCGCGTGCGCCATATCGAAGAAGCCGCCTCCGCCGCCGCTCTCCGGGTGGAAGGGGGAGACGATGAGGAGTACGACTACCGCGTGCTGCTCCACTCCCGCACCTACACGATAGAAGACGTCGACGGCCGCAGCGCGCGCATGGAGAGCGTGCGGCGCTGTCTGGCCCAGCGGGAGTTGTCCCGCGTGAGGACGCGCTACCACACGGGCAGCGGCGACAGAGAGGTGGCCTATTCCTGCCGTCTCCTGGAAGATGAAGAAGCCGACCCCCCCTGGACGCTCCTGGAATACCGGATCGAGAAGCAGGCGGGCGCCGATTATTCCGCCAGCCTCGCTCTGCCCGAGCCGATTCGCGCGGGCGCGCTCTTCGAGCTTCGCCACGAACTCGTCCTGCGCGATTCGTTCACGTCGCGGAACGAGTGGGTCACCCTGGTCGTCGAATATCCCACCGACGAATTCCGGCTCGAAGTGCTCATCCCCCCCGGCCGCAAGCTCGTGGGCGCGCGGCGCGAGGAATCCCAGGGGGCGTCGAACAGCTTCAACAAGCGCCGCGTCTATCCCCGCCTTCTGAACGAAACCGGCCAGACCCGCCTGGAGTGGCGCGAAAGCCAGCTCGTCACGGGCAGAGCCTATACGCTGTTCTGGGACTGGTAGGGGGGTTGGGGGAGCGAGAATTTCGGTGCAGTCCATTTTATTTGCAAATGAACCTGTTGCAAAAATTCAGATGTTGCATGTAATCTTATAGATAGTGTTTTGCTTGTCCTCGAAAAGAACTTGCGCAATTGAGGGTCTCGACCATGCAGGTATTGGACAGACAGATCGCGTATTTTCAGCATCGCCAGACAGAACTTGCCAAAGAACATCACGGCGAGTTCGTGTTGATACATGATGAGTCGATAGAGGGTTTCTACGAGTCGGAACTGGATGCTTACACCGCCGCCAAGCGCCGCTACGACGCCGGTGCGTTTCTCATCCGGCAATGCCTTAAACCTGAAGAAGAGACGACCCAAACGTTTCATTCCCGGATAGCGATATAACGGATTTTGTTTCTTGTCACCCGATAACCTCCCTCGGGCATTCACGCTGCAATTTAACGGCAGGGCCAGGGTTCTCAGAGACGATAGTGTCGGAGTGAGTGAAGCATATGATTCCGCCACGGGTGAACCCGAACCTTCGACTATTAGGGTCAATGCCATTTGGGACACGGGTGCTACCGGGTCGGTAATAAACCAGGAAGTGATTTCAGCCTTGGGCCTTCAGCCCATCGACAAGCAGAAAATTTATACTGCGAACGGGGAGCGAATCGCCGGTGTGTATTTGGTGAATATCCATCTTGCCAACGGGGTGATCTTCCCCGGGCTGCGGGTCAGTGAC
>JAPOYD010000154.1 GCA_026706735.1 Nitrospinota bacterium
GCTACGGCGCCATCTTCTGGGTGAATCCCAAGGACCAGCGCAGGGCCAAGAGAGCGCTGGGGGCGTAGTCAAACCCGACTGGAGAGAAAAGGGTTTGTAGGGACAGGTCGCGACCTCTCCCTACGATGCGTCCAAGCCTTGAACGCAGCCCCCTACCCCAACCCCATCTCCATGAAGAGCGCGCCCTCCACGGGGTTCTTGGTGTAAGGGCTTATCTCCCGAAAACCCATCGAGCAGTAGAGAGTGATGGCCTCTTGCATGGTGGGCAGCGTATCCAAGCGCATGGCGGCGTAGCCCATCTCCCGCGCCTCATGGACGATCCGCTCCGCGCTCCTTCTCCCCAGGCCGCGTCCCCTGAAACCGGGCCTGAGATAAAGCCGCTTCATCTCGCAGATTTTATTGCCCAAATCTCTCAAGGCGACGCAGCCCGCCGTGTCGTCTCCTGCGCGCATCAGGAGAAACCTTCCCCCCGGCGGGCCGTACACGCGCTCCAGAGCCTCGACTTCCTCCTCGAAGCCCTGAAAGCACAGGTCCACCTCGCTTGCGGCCTCGTACTCGCGCAGCAGTACCCTCGCTTCGCGGTAGTCTTCTTCCGTCTTGGCGATGATGAATTCGGGCATTTTCGCGCCGCCTCCTCATGCGCATCCTACAGCGAGTGATGGCGACTCGTGAACCGCCCGGAGCACGGCGCAAGAGAATTTGCAACAAGGGCGTAGGGACAGGCCCCCGTGCCTGTCCGAGGTCGCGACCTGTTCTTCCATCCGGCAATTTCCTGCTTGAAGGCGATGTCTCCCCTCTTCCCCCACGGCGATGATGACGCGGACTCCACCCACGCTTATAATGGCGCATCGCCCGATTGCGGATTATCAGGATGAAGGAGGCCTTGTACCATGACGCGAGTCGACGACGCCCTTCTCCGGCGGATGGTCGAAACCATCGTGGACGAAGTCGATCCCGAACAGGTGATCCTCTTCGGCTCACGCGCGCGCGGCGAGGCGGCGGCGGATTCCGACGTGGATTTCGTGGTGGTGGAAGCCGCGCCGTTTGGCGATGGCCGCGACAGGCGCGCCGAGACGACGCGTCTTTGGCGCGCGCTGGCGGGTTTCGATATTTCCAAGGACATTCTGCTCTTCAGCTTTGATGAGGTCGAATACTGGCGTGATTCTCTGAACCACGTCCTGGCGCGCGCCCTGCGCGAAGGCGAAGTGCTCTATGAGCGATCTTAAATAGACCCGCATGAAGTCAGTCTCCTTGCCGCTAACTTGATTCCCCCGATATTCATTTGCCCCATAAATCGTTAAGTAATTGATAAATATGGCAAAACGGATCGAACACATTTACAAAACAATAAGTTGAGCATCTTTAGGAGTCACGAAATGATCACGTCCAATGTTATCCATCGTACTTTTCAGCTCAAATGTGGTGAGGAGCTTGGTACTTGTTTCACCATTGACGTAGACAACAAGCAATATCTCTGCACAGCAAAGCATTGCATGAAAAATTTCAGCGGCAAATCAATTGAGTTGTTTCATGAAAACCAATGGAAAACTCTGGAAGTAGATATTGTTGGGCATGGTTCGAATGATAGTGATATTTGTGTTCTCTGTGCAAAAATTCAATTATCCCCACCTCTCCCATTGCCTCCCACAATGGCCGATTTGGTCATTGGGCAAGACGCATATTTTCTCGGATTCCCTTATGGAATACAGATTGAAGCGGGGAAACTAAATCGACTTTTCCCTTTACCTCTTGTGAAACGCGCGACAATTTCAGCAATTAGTTTCGAAGAACAGAAGATCATTTTGTTAGATGGTCATAACAACCCAGGATTTTCAGGCGGCCCAGTGGTTTTTGTAAAACCAGGAAATACAAAAAATGAATTAAGAGTAGCTGGCATTATTTCTAGTTATCGATTCGAACCCACTCCTGTTTTAGACGAAAATGACAGGGAAACCTCACTAAAGGTACGTACTAACACAGGCATCGTACATTCTTACGCTATTAACCATGCGCTCGACGCAATAAAAGAAAATCCAATAGGTGCTGAAATCATCGTAAAATAACTTTGAAACCATATACTCCTCCCCCATTGATTGCACCCCATCCATACGCCAGAATGCGCGCGTTCACTCTCATCCGTTCACGTTTTCATCAGAAAAGGAACTCACCATGCCGATAAACGAAGCCACCGGTCTTTCTGGGGACATGGGCGTCACCGAGGAGATGATGGCCTGCCCCCTCCCCCGCGTGCCGCTGATCGATCCGGAGAACATCCCCGAACACCTGGCCGAGGAACTGGCGCCGCTGTATGAGCGCGGCGTGAAGCGCTGGGGAAAAGTGTCGCGCTTCCTGCGCCTGCTCGGCTGGGCGCCGGGCTTCGTCGAGGGCTGGCAGATCATGGACGGAAAGCTCAGGGTCCAGCACCGCGATTCCGACCCCGAATACCTCCACATGGCCCAGCTCGTCATCATCAAGACGGCCATTCTCACCGAATGCAACAACTGACTGGGGCACAACGTCGAGCTCGGTCGGGCTCGGGGCATCGAACAGGAGAAAATCAATCTATTGGAGGGCGACGGCTGGCGCGACAGCACGCTCTTTAGCGAAAAAGAAAAAGCCGTCATCAATTGGGCGGAGGAAGTCACGAACCTGACGGCCAAGAATAACGACGCGGCGTTTGAGGCCATGAAGAAGCACTTCTCCACCGAACAGCTCGTCTCCCTGACCCTCATCTGCGGGCTGTGGAACCTGACGGGCCGCGTGGCCGAGGCTCTCCACCTCGTCGTAGAACCTCCCGGCGAGCGCATCGCGTTTCAGGAGGGCGGTGAGTAGGGGGTGGAAGGAATTGCAGGGGGCGCATATGGGGTTGTTGAATAACCCCGCATGGAGAGCCTGCAAGCAGATGGTTTGTAGGGACAGGTCGTGACCTGTCCGAGCCCCCGTGCTTGTCCCTGCGAAGCGCAACCACGCGGATGGACATATCCGACACAAGCGGCCACGGTCGAACCTCCCTCTTCGGGAAGTTCGACGCCCCTGTGAGTGAATGGGGTTTTGATCGTCATTCCGGCGCATGCCGGAATCCAGGGACTTTGTTTTTGACTTTTCGCTTTATCGTTTTTCTTGGTCGTCCTGCGATTCGGTATCCCCGTCTGTTCTGGATTCCGGCATTCGCCGGAATGACGGCTGTGGTCGATACCGACCGATGAGGGAGGAATCGACCGAGCGGGGAGGAGCTTTCTCAACAGCCCCGTATATCCCCCCCTTCTCTTCTCAGGAGAACTATGCCCGAGGTATTGGATCCCCCTCCTCCTCCAAAACCTCGATATAGCCCTCGATGGCTTCCCGAATATTTTGAAGGGCTCCTTTTCTGGATTGGCCCTGGCTGATGCAGCCGGGCAGACTCGGGCACTCGGTGACCCAGAAACCATCCTCTCCGGGCTTGATGATGACTTGTCTCATAGTTCACTCACGCGGCATATCCCACGCCCTCATTCTCCACCCCCCGCACCGCAAGCACTTCCCGTGCCGGTGATCGATCACCCGTGCAGTTGATCCGGCGCGGACCTTCGAGAAACTGAAGCGAAAAACCCACTTCCTCGTACAGGCGGACGATTCTCTCCGTCGCCTGGTTCGAGAGGACGACGGGGCCTTCGTGCGCGGCGAGAAATTCCGCGAGACGCACCTGATCCGCCCAGGAGAAATCCTCCTTTGCGTATTTGGTGAACTCGACGTCATAGGGGGGGTCCGCGTAGATGAAATCATCGTTTTCAACGGGCAGCGTCTCGAAATCCTGGCGCAGAAACTCCCAGCTTTCGAAGACCTCCCGGTAGGCCGAGAAATCCCGGGCGTAGTTGATTCGCCTGTAGCGCCCGAAGGGGACGTTGAACTCGCCCTTGCTGTTGAAGCGGCAAAGCCCGTTGTAGCCCGTGCGGTTCAGGTAATAGAAAAGCTCGGCCGCCTCCTTGTTGCGCCCCCGTCCGCTCATGAGAAGCGCGTTGAACCGCCCCCTGTGGGCGTAGTAGGTCTCGGCGTCGTTTCGCATACCGATACGGGTGCGTGAGAGACCCTTCTTGAGCCAGGCGTAGAAGTTCATGAGCGGGGCGTTGATGTCGTTCAGGAGCGCCCTCTCTGGGCAGAGGCCGAGCGCGACCGCCAGCCCGCCGCAGAAAGGCTCGACGAGGCGGCGATCACGGTTATGCTCCCAGTATGCTCGGATGTGCGGGACGAGCCACCGCTTGCCGCCTGCCCATTTGAGAGGAGGCCCAGGTTTCTCATTTTGGGCGATGGGCTTCGCTTTGCGAGCGCGCGCTTTCGTGCTCGTGGTCATGCGGTTGTCCCGAGGCGTTGTGTTGAAGGTCGGTGGGCGGATGATTCGGACACCATACCACAACCGGAGAGCTAAACCACCAACCTAACGACGCTGGATAGTGGTGGCGCGTTTCTGCTGGACGAAGCGTTTGCGCTTTTTTATATTGTTGTTACAATTAGCCATGCAATGCAAATGGGATGAAAACAAACGGGAGGCAAATCTTGACAAACATGAGGTCGACTTTCTTGCTGCCTTGGAGTTCGACTGGCAGACAGCCTTGGTTTATGAAGATGGTCGCTCCGGATATGATGAACGACGCTTCTGGGCTTTGGGTTTGATTCAAGAGCGGGTTCACGTTTTGGTATTCACCCGCCGTGAATCGTTCGTCCGGATCATAAGCCTACGCAAGGCGAACCGGAGAGAGACGAGGCGATTCAAGGATCATCAAGTATGATGAAGGAGAGAACATGGCGATGAAACGAAAAAATCAGACGCCAGAGGATCGTCCCTTGACCAAAGAGATGCTGGAGGAGATGCGACCGGCATCGGAAGTGGTTCCTGAGCTCGTCGAAGCTCATGCCCGAGGAGAACTAGCGCGCAATGCGCCGCGCCGTTTTCGCGGGCCGCAGAAAAAACCCACCAAGGTGCAGACCACCATTCGCCTCGACGCGGACGTGGTGGCGCATTTCAAAGAAGGCGGCAAGGGGTGGCAGTCCCGCATCAACACCGTCTTGCGCGAAACCGCGTTCGGCGGCGAAGCGGACTGACCCCGGTCGAGTCCCCGGGAGGTGAAACACCAGCCCCGGGAACGGCCGCGTTTGACACTCCCTCATCGGGCGCGTCAACTCTCGTACTGCAGGCCGCCGCATTTGCCTCACCCTGAGTAGCCGCTGAAAGCGGCGTATCGAAGGGCGCTTTGCGACGCGGGCCGTCCCTCGATACGGCGCGCGAACGCGCCTACTCGGGATGAAGGTGGCGTTTCGTCGCGAGTCAAACACGATTGATGAATGAGTGTTTGACGCAACCTTTTGGGAACGAGGGAAACATCACGCGCAAGGGCGTCGGATGCACCGCAGATATTACCCCCTACCCCCCGATCTCATCACGCACGATGGCCGCGCCCTCGGCCATGGACTTGAGCTTGCCGAAGGCGACGTCGCGGCTCATGTACTTCATGCCGCAATCAGGCGCCAGGATGAGCCGCTCGGGCGATATGTGCTCGAGCGCCGCCCGGATGCGCGCGGCGACCGTTTCGGGCGATTCGATCCCGGGGTCGCCGTTGTCGATGACGCCCAGGATGATGGTCTTGTCCGGCAGCTTCTCCAGCACGGCGAGGTCGATGCCCGGCTGGGCCGCCTCGATGGATATCTGGTCGATGGCGCTCTCGTTGAGCTCGGGCAGGAAGGAATAGGCGTCGGGCTTCCCCAATCCCTGCCAGGCGTGTATGGCCGCGTAGCCGAAGCACATGTGGAGAGCCGTAGTGCCCTCCACGCCCTTCAGCGCCTCGCCGATCACCTCCACGGCGAATTCCCTGGCGATTTCCGCGCGCGCCTGCATGTAGGGCTCGTCTATCTGCACCACATCGGCGCCTGCGGCGAACATGTCCTTCACCTCCTCGTTCACCGCGCGGGCGTAGTCGAGCGCCATCGCGCGCTGATCGCCGCCGTAGTAGTCATCCTGCGCCTGCTGCGTCATGGTGAAGGGCCCCGGCAGGGTGATCTTGATCTCCCGGTCCGTGTTGGCGCGCAGAAACTCCACGTCGCTCACCTCGATGGGCCTTGCGCGGTGGATTTTGCCTATCACGCGGGGGACGGGGTTGTCCCGGCCCGAGCGGTCCTTCGCATAGCCGTGGTTCTCGGTGTCGATGCCGCCCAGGGCCGTGGAGACGCGGTTCGAATAGCTCTCGCGGCGCACCTCGCCGTCGGAGATGATGTCGATTCCCGCGCGCTCCATGTCGCGGATCGCGAGGAGGGTGGCGTCGTCCTGCGCGGCTTCGAGAAACTCGGGCGGTATGCGCCAAATCTCCTCCACGCGCACGCGCGGAGGGAGGCGCGTGGTGAGATTCTCGCGGTCGATGAGCCAGTCCGGCTGGGTGTAGCTGCCCACGACGGTGGTGGGCAGGAGTTTCTGCGGCATCGGAATTCCCTCCTCGTTTCGCGGAAACCAACCCCGTCGGGCCGGTTCCGGTCCTTTTCTTTGTTGCAACGCGGCGGCCTGACCCGCGCGCGAAACTTACGGCGTCAGCATCACCCGCATCACGCCGTCTTCGCGCGCCTTGAACATCCGCATCGCTTCGTTGAAATCGTCGAGCGCGTACGAGTGCGTGAGCATTTTATCAACGGCGATGTGGCCGTCCGCGATGATCTGGATCGCCCTCGGGTAGCAGTTGGGCGAGCCGCGCCCGCCGAATATGGCAATCTCATCAAGCACGATGCGGTCGGTGTTGAAAGGCGTCTCCTGGCCGCCGTTGATGCCCTCGAGCACCACACGTCCGCCGCGCCGGGCCATGTCCACCGCCTGGCGCATCACCTCGGGCGGGCCTGCACATTCGATGACGAGGTCCACACCGCGGCCGTTCGTCTCGCTCATCACGACCTCGACGGGGTCTTCCTTCGTGATGTCGATGGTGCGGTCGGCGCCCAGTTCCTCCGCGATTCCCAGCCGGTAGCCGCGACCGGTGATGAAGGTCTTGGACGCGCCCATCATCTTGACGAGCTGGAGTACGGCGAGGCCCAGCAGGCCGGGACCCAGGATCGCCACGGTGTCGGCCGGCTCGATGCCCCCGCGCTCCAAGGCATGCAGCGCGATGACGACCTGGTTCACGATCACCGCGTCCTCCCACTTCAGGGAGTCGGGCATCTTGTGGAGGTTGTTCGGCGGCGCCAGGCCGTATTCGCTGAAGGCGCCGTTCGCCGTGTGGCCCAGGAGCTTGTAGCCGCCGCCTGGCTTCGCGAAGTTCTCGCAGATGTGGTAGTCGCCCCGGATGCAGGTGGCGCAAGCGCCGCAACCGACGGTCGGCTCCATGATGACGCGATCGCCTATCTTAAGGTCAGTCCGCACGCCGCTCCCGATGGCGGCCACCTCTCCCGCCCACTCGTGCCCCTGGACGAAGGGATAAAACGGCGGCCACATGGGGCGCATGTGCCCCTCGTAGATATGGATGTCCGTGCCGCAGATACCGCAGGCGGCGACCTTCACCAGCACCTGGCCGGGTTCGTAGTCGGGCACGGGAATCTGCTCGATGCGCACCTCGTGCGCGCCGTGCGTGACGGCGGCCTTCATGGTTTCGGGAATATCACTCATCTCACTCCCCTCCTTCGCATAAGAGGATTTTGATAATGACGTCAGCCCTTGGGGCTGAACTGCGTCGCCTTCCTGTCGGGCCGCTGCATGTCGAACACGTCGTGCGAGCGGCAGTACCCGTTGCCCGCGAGCCGGCCCACGGGCCGGAGCAGGACCGGGTCGATGTATTTCCCCTCCTCGATCATCACGTCCTCGCGCACGTGCCAGCGCACCACCTCGCCGATGATGACGTTCGTCAGGTGCTCGCGCCCGTTCGTGATGAGGTGACGGAACCGGCACTCCATGGCCACGGGCGCCTCGGCGATGCGCGGCGCCTTCACGAGGTCGGAATCAATCGGCGTCAAGCCCGCTTCCTCGAACTCGCTCACCTCGAAGGGGAAGTCGTCCGCGCAGATGTTCATCTGCTCCTCCAGGCCGTCCACCACCGTGTGGATGACGTAGCCCTGCGTCTCCATGATGTTGCGCGCGGTGTCCTTGTAGGAACTTTCGCGCACGCCCACCGAAATCGAGAGCAGGGGCGGGTCGTGGCCCACGCAGGTGAAGAAGCTGAATGGCGCCAAATTCGCGTAGCCGTCAGCACTGATGCTGCTCACCCAGGCGATGGGCCTCGGCACGACGGAGCCGACGAGCAGGCGGTAGTTCTGCCGCCAGTGGTTGTCGGCGGGGTCGATGGTTTTGTATTTCATGCGTTTTCATACTCCTGTAGTTGTAAGCCGCTGAGCGCGCCCTCGTACGCAGTCGATGGCGGGCATTTCGCGGCTGTCAAGAATCAATCGCCCGAACCCGCCGACGCCATCGCCGATTCCATCGCCGTGAAGCACGCCCCCTGCGGGTCCATGATACCCCCGATTCTTCCCACCTCGGGAATATCCATCGGGGGAAACGTGCCCTGCCCGCCCAGGCTGACTGCCTTATCGAGCGCGGCGTCGAAGTTCTCCACCCCGAAATACACCCCCCAGTGCGGGGGCATCCCGCCCATGTCGGGCGTGAGTTCGAGCATGCCCGCGCGCGGCTCTTCGCCGCTCATGAACACCGTGTAGTCCTCGCCCGCGGGGTTGGGCGCCACAGTGCTCTGCCAGCCGAACAGTCCGGCGTAAAAAGTTCCGGCGCGTTCCAAGTCTTTCGTGAGCAGTTCGTTCCAGTTTAGCGCGCCCGGCTCGTTCATCACCTCAGCCCCCTTGTGCGCCCTGGGCTGCCAGAGGCACAGGAACGCCTCCCCCGGGTCGCGAATCATCGCCATGCGGCCCACGTCGAACACGTCGCACGGCTCCTGGGCGGCCTGGCCGCCGAGTTCCACCGCTCTTTTCACGGTCTCATCCGCGCTCTCGACCGATACGTAGCTCTGCCAGAAAGAGGGGTGGCCGCTCTCGAGCATCCCCGGAAACATCTCGAACATGGCGCAGGTCTGCTTTCCGTCTTTCGAGAATATGGTGTAGACGGCATTCTCCATCACGGGCCGATCCTCAAAGGTCCAGCCGAACAGGGCGGTGTAGAAATCCTTGGCGACGCCCACTTCTTTCGCCACCAGGTCGGCCCAGCAGAAACTTCCCGGTGCGTATTCCTTCAATTCAGACATGAATTTCATTCCTCTATTGATGACGGCGAATGACAAGAAAATGATTCCTTCATACAGGATGGCGAATCACGATCCGATACGAGGCCTTTCGCGAAAGGCTTCCGCACGTAAAAGCCTCTAAAACTTCATGGAATTCGGAGAAAAATCATAGCGCGAAGCGGCGGCGGCGAACAAGCGCTCAAACACCCTCGTCGTACTCATAGCGAAGGCCGTCGGGCTCATCGGGGTCGGCGGGACGAGAAGCGGGACCTTTGGCATCTTCATCCTGCGGGCTCTCAATCGCCTCTTCCTCCAGCAGCCAGCGTTCATAGAGATCATCTGGCAATTCCTCCACGTATCTCGAAAGCCTGGAGAACGCCCCCATCTTCCACGCCTCGCTCTCGATCATGGGCTGGCACATGTAGAGTTCATCCTTCGCCCGCGTTAGGGCGACGTAGAAAAGCCGCCTCTCCTCTTCTTCTCCCCCGGGGTCGGCCAGAGAGCGCGTCGAGGGGAAGCGCGTGTCGGTGAGCCAGATGAGAAACACCACCTTCCACTCCAGGCCCTTCGCCTGGTGAACCGAGGTCAGGACCATCGACTCATCCGGCTCATCGTGCTCGCCAGGGGTCGCGGGGCCGGCCGCGGCGGCCGTACCCATGAGCGCGAGTTCAGAGAGAAACGCCGTCGCCCCGTCGTACTGCACCGCGTATTCCGCGAGCTGGCGCACGTCCTCGATGCGCGTCGGTGCGTCCTCGAAGGTGTTCTCGACGTAATCCTGATAGAGGCGATCCAGGACGAGGTTGATCATCTCCGTCGGCGGAAGATCGGATCGCCCGGCCCCGTCGGCAGCGCGGGGCACGCCCGAGAGGTCGACGACCAGCTTCCTGAACGTCTCGAAACCCTCGCGCGCGTTCCCGGGGATGAATCCCACGCTGGCGCTCGCGAGAAACGAGAAGGGCTCCTCGTATATCCGCACCTGCTCCCACACCCGGTGCGCGGTAACGTCTCCCACGCCGGGCAGGAGCTTTAGCGCGCGCTTCCAAGCCAACTCGTCCGCCGGGGAACTCACCAGCCTCAGGAACGCCGTTACGTCCTTGATGTGGCGCTGCTCGAAAAAGCGCAGCCCGCTTCTGATCTCGAAGGGAATCCCCCGGCGCGTGAGCTCCATCTGAAGCTCCATCGAGTGATAGTGCGCCCGGTAGAGCACCGCGATCTGGGAGAGCGGCACGTCCTCCTCGTCGCGCAGCGCCAGCGTGCGGTCGACCACGAAGTCCGCCTGCTGCATGGCGTCGCGCGCGGCCACGAGGGCGGGCTTCATCCCCTCGCCGCGAGAGGTCTTGAGGTTTTTCTCGAACTGGCGCTTGTTGTGGGCGATGGAGGCGTTGGCAAGCGACAGGATGTTGGCCGTGCTCCTGTAGTTTTCCTCCAGGCGGAAGAGTCTGGCGGCGGGGTAGCGTTCGGGAAAAGTGATGATGTTCTCGAAATGCGCGCCCCGGAAGCTGTAGATGCTCTGCGCGTCATCCCCCACCACGGTGACGTTTTTCTGCCCTCCCGCCAGGAGGTCCACCAGGTCGGCCTGCACCTTGTTGGTGTCCTGGTACTCATCCACGAGGATGTAGCGAAAGCGCGTCTGGAGTTCCCGGCGCACCTCCTCGTTTTCGGCGAGCAGATTGCGCGTGAGGGAGAGCAGGCCCGAGAAATCCACCGCCTGAAGTTCTTTCTTGCGTTCCTCGTATCGGGCGGCGATTTGCTCTATCTCGCCCACGCGGTCCGCCAGGTATGAATACCGGCCCAGCACCGTCTCCGCGACGCTTCTGTCGGTATCGGCGGCGAGGGCGAATATCGACTCAAGTACCCGGCCTCTCGGGAAATACTTCTCCTTGGGGTCGAACCCCGCGAGGCGGATGCATTCGGTCACGAGATCGGCCGCGTCCTCGCGGTCCAGGATGGTGAAATTGGACTCATAACCCATTAGGCTCCCATAACGCCTCAGTATCAAATTCCCCACGTGGTGGAACGTGCCGCCCCAGACGCGCCGCGCGTCCGTCTGGATGAGGGAGGCGGCCCGGTGGAGCATCTCCCGCGCCGCCTTGTTCGTGAAGGTGACGAGGAGGATGGATTCGGGCGCGACGCCGTCCTCCACCAAACGCGCGAGGCGGTAGGTGATGGTGTGCGTCTTGCCGCTGCCCGCGCCCGCGATGACGAGAAGCGGGCCCCCGCCCGCCATCACGACTTCGAGTTGCTGGGGGTTCAGCTTCTCCTCATACGCCTTGCGCCGCGCGGGCGAAGGGGCTGGGCGCTTGATCGTGTATGTCCTGTGCTCTCTCGCACTCATTTTAATGCTCTCTCATGGGTTCAAGCCTGCAGCCCTCGTCCGGCGATGCGCGGATGAAGCTCTCCCGCGGTTCATCCGAGCACCTTAACGCTTCCCGGCGAAACGGACCAAATGTCCATTCGGTTGACAGGTGAACACCCCCGAGGATAATGTAAATCCATATGCGACATCACGGGCTGGAGCGTTCCGATGGGCGGATACCAGACATTCCTGGACGGCGCGGCCCTGGGCTTTTTCCTGGGGTTCATCGCCTTCTATCTGCTGCACCGCTACATGGCGCCTGGGCGGAAAAAACCGAAAACCGAGGTCGACCGCCTCGTCGACGACATTCAGGACTACTACCGGAACGTCTCCGACCCCGAGGGCAAGGACTACGACTGAGCCGCGCGCTCACCCCGCAGCGCATTCTCAGATATAGGGCTGATACGGATTCCGCTCCGAGACGGGCGCGTCCTGTAAGTGCGCCAGGGAGTTCATCGTCACGACGCTCCAGCCCCGCTCGGGCGAATGCTCGATGATGTTCATCGCGGCGTTGTGCTGGCGTATCGCCCGGAAGCCGTCGAGCTCCACGCCCAGAATCCGGCACAGGATCATGATGATCGCCAGATTGTGGCTCACCGCGGCGATGACCTCGTCTTCGTGCGCCGCACGGCACCTCCCCATCGCGGCCCACGCCCGCCACTGCAACTCCCAGAGCGCCTCGCCGCCCGGCATGCGTACGCGGGCGGGATGGTTCCGCCACACCTGCATGAAATCGGGGTGCGTCTCGGGAAGCCGGCGAAAGGGCTCTCCTTCGAGTTCGCCCTGGTTCAGCTCGGCGATGCCCGCCTCCTCGAGGAGGGGCGCTTCCACGGCTTGCGCGACGATCTCGGCGGTGCGCCTCGCGCGCTGGAGCGGACTCGCGTAGACGCAGACGATGGGCCGCTCGCGCAGCGCGCAGGCGAGCGCTTCGGCCTGCCCGACGCCCACGTCGTTGAGCGCGGTGTCGGAGACGCCCTGTATGCGCTGCTCGACGTTCCAGTCCGTCTCGCCGTGTCGCAAGAGATAGAGAAGCAAAGCGGTCAAACTCCGGTGGGGGCGACGCCCGGGCGAGCGTCGCCTTAGTTGTTGTCCTCTTTCAGGAAATCATCGGGCTTGAGGTCCTTGAGCCATTCCTTGATGTCCTCGGGCTCGTCCTCCATTGGCTTTTCCGACTCGGGAGGCTTGTCTTCCCCGCCGCGCGCTTCCATGCCGGAGACGCCCTCTTTCACTTCCTCTTCGTTGAACTGGATGCTCTTCGCCTCCTCGAGCACTTTCTCCTCGACGAATATCGGGCTGCCCATCCGCAGGGCCACGGCGATGGCGTCGGAGGGTCTCGAATCGACGACGATTTCCGAGGCGTTTACGGACAGATGAATTTCGGCGAAAAAGGTATTGTCCCGCAAATCGTTGATGAGGATTTTATCCACCTTGCCCTTCAAGTCGTTAATCATGTTCTTGATCAGATCGTGGGTCATCGGCCGCGGCGTCTCGAAGCTCTCGATCTCGCGCGCGATGGCGTGCGCCTCGAAAATTCCCACCCAGATGGGCAGCGCGCGATCTCCCTCGGTCTCGCGCAGCACCACAATCGGCACATTGGTGTGCGGATCGAGCGTGAGGCCCTTGACTTTCATCTCGATCATCATTCCCCTTCCTCCATCACCACGGCGCTAGGCGGCGAGACGCCCGCCAGAGAGTGAATGCCGCCCCGCATGATTTTCACCTCGACCACGTCTCCCGGCTCGGGCGTAAAACCCTCCGCGTATAATTGTACCCTGTGATTGCCCCGGCTGCGACCCGCAAACCAGTTCGAATCCGATTCATCCGCAAAATCCGGGCAGCCCGCGCATCCGGCGGGCGCGCTCCGGGGCTTCACCGCCCCCTCGACCATCACTTCCTGAACGCCGCCGACGAGTTCCGCGTGAAGACTCTCCGTCATCTCGCGCTGCACCCGGCTCGCCTCCTCGAAGCGCTCTGTGAGCACTTCCTCGGGAAGGGTGTCCTCCATGTCGAACGCGGGCGTTCCGGGCCGGGGAGAGTATTTGAACATATAGATGTTGTCGTAGCGCGCCTCGCGCAAGACACGGAGCGTTCTCTCGAAATCCTCATCCCGCTCGCCGGGGAAGCCGATGATCACGTCGGAAGTCAACACCCCGTCCTTCACGCGCTCCCTGAAGAGAGAAACCTTTTCGAGATATTCTTCCGCTGTGTATCCGCGCTCCATGCGCGCGAGCACCGCGTCCGCCCCCGATTGCACCGGAAGATGGAGATGCTCGCACACTTTCGGGGATTCCCCCATCGCGTCAACCATGTCTTCATCGCAATCCTTGGGGTGCGACGTCATGAAGCGGATGCGCTCGAGCCCGTTCACATCATTGAGGCGCCTCATCAGCCCGCCGAAGGTAAGCTCACCCGGAGATTTGCGGCCGTAGGAGTTCACGTTCTGGCCCAGGAGCGTGACCTCGCGAAAGCCCTCCTCCACCGCACGCTCGACCTCGTCCACGATGAGCTCGCTCGGCTTGCTCCACTCGGGTCCGCGCGTGTAGGGCACGACGCAGAAGGTGCAGAAATTATCGCACCCGCGCGCGATGCTCACGAAGGCGTTCAAACCGCCGCCGCGCACCATCGGAGCAAGTTCGGTGAAATCAGGCGCGATAGGCTCGGTATCGACCACCCGGCGCTCCTCCATCTCCTCAAGCAGCATCGGGAGCTTGGCGATGTTCTGGGTGCCGAAGACGAGGTCGACCGCCTTGCCGCGTTTCGCTATCGCTTCCCCGTCGCGCGTGGCGAAACAGCCGCACACGCCGACTTTGAGAGCGGGGTTTGTTTTCTTGAGCTTGTCGAGGCGCCCGATCTGGCTATAAACCTTCTGCTCCGCCTTGTCGCGTATCGAGCAGGTATTCAGCAGGATGAGATCGGCCGACTCGTTCGATTCGGTCTCCTCATACCCTTCAGCCTCCAGATACCCGGTAATCGTCTCCGTGTCGTAGCGGTTCATCTGGCAGCCGTATGTGAATATCTTGAACTTCTTGCTCAAGGCGCGCTCTCCATTGTCAGCCCAGCCTCTCGCGAGACGAGGCTTTCCAGCGATGCAGCAGGTTTCCGGGAAATCCCTGGGGCCATATTGCGAGGGCGCGTTTTCGATGTCAACTTGAAAGATGGAAAAGAGGCACCGAATTTGATAAGCCTGTCGAGGGTTTACGCTTTTTTCTTCTTCACAATCGGGAATATGCCATGCGCGTGGTTTGTTTTCATGGAAGACGCGAAATCGGCGGAGAGGCTCTCTTCCTGAGCGCTGCTCGTATCTTCGCCGGCGCGGCCAACCATGCCGGGTTTTCCGCCCAGGTGCGAACGCCTGGCTTCCCCTCTCCCCCGGGCTCGCCCGACAGGGCGGTGGTGAAAATTTCACGAGATCAACTCACCGACCTCGCCATCCCGGCGGAGTATGATCTTGAAATCGTCTGTGACCCCCTCCTCGCCGTCGTGCCCCCGATGGGGGATGCCCTCAAACCAGGCGGCGTACTCGTCCTCAACACAGAGAGTGTTATCGAAAGCCGCGGGGTCCATATCGCTTCGGTGAACCTGGACGCCATCACCTCAATGCGTGCCGCAGCGCCCGAGGCGGCGCATCTGGGCGCGGCGCTGGCCGGCTGGGAGGCGCTGGAAGGCAGGATATCGATTCAAAACGTCATCGAGGCGTACCGCGAAATCAGAGACGAGACCATGCGCGAGACGGAAGAGGCGGCACTGGCCGAAGCAGCCTCGGCGACGAAAAGCGCATTAAGCGCCGAATAACGAGAAGACGGCCCTAGCGGGGGCTGTTGAAAAAGCCGGCATATGAACAAACGCGTTTTTCTCGCCTTGCAAGCGCAGTATCATCCTCATCCTGAGTAGCCGCCGAAGGCGGCGTATCGAAGGATGGGAGGCTCGCAAACGCTCATCTGACCCCTCAGGTTCGAACTTCGCCCTTCGATACGCGGCTACGCCGCTACTCAGGGTGAAGCAAAGCGGCGCGTTGCTCACGGAGAGGGAGATATTACGAGCCAGGGTGGCGAATGCGTCGCAGGTATTTTTCTGGCGAGGCTTTTTCAACAACCCCGAGTGGGCTCGCATTTTTCGTCCAACATCTATTTCTCCTGGAATCCTCCCATTTTGCGTTGACCTCTCCTCAGCGCAACGTGTAGTTTGTGCGCATCGGCTCCCGCCCGGAGAACGAACACCCGGCTTATCGCCATCCACACCCGCCCTCGGTAATTTCGTGATGATGCGGTTCTCACGCACAGGCGCGCCCTGCTTCTTGCTCATCGCGTTACTGGTTTCCGGGTGTTCTTCTCTTCACGAGAATTTTCTCGTGCGCCTCCTCGCGCCGAAATCCTTCGAAATCGGCCTTTGGGTGCAGGCAGAGGGCGCGAACAGAACCCTCGACAGCGCGGAGAAAATCAAGGCTCTGGTAAAGCGCGCCTGCACTGCAGGCGTTACGGACATCTATGCGCAAGTCTACCGCTCGGGCCGCGCGTGGTTCCCAACGAAGCTGGCGGATGATTCTCCCGCAAATCGCGCCGGGCAAGACCCGTTGGCCTTGCTGATCGATTTGGCATCCCGAGACCAGGAATACGGCTGCACGATAAGGGTTCATGCGTGGATTAACGCTTTCGCCCTTGCGAGAAACAAGAAAGCGCCCATTATCCGCGAACTTGGCGCAGAAGCCGTTCTCAAGGATCAATACGGGCGTTCCTTGCTCGAATACCCTCTTTCGGGAAAACCCGCGTGGGCAAAAGGTTTCGGCTTGGGAACGCCCGGCATCTTTCTGGACCCGGGCCATCCAGGCGTACGGGGGCGCATCATCGACATCGCGGCGCAACTGGTGCGGAACTACCCACGCCTTGCGGGAATACATCTCGATTTCATCCGCTATCCCTATGCGCTTCCCATATCACCGGGTTCTCGCTTCTCTCCGCGTCTTGATTTCGGCTATAACGAGGCCTCGGTCGCCCGTTTTGAGCGAAAGACTCAGAATACCGCGCCACGCACAGGCGTGAGCGTAAAGCGCACCGACGCAGCGGCCTGGGATGCCTGGAGGCGCAAGCAGGTCACGGCGGCAGTCCGAGGCGTCCACGAAACGACTAGAGGTTTAAGGAAACAAGTTATTGTTTCTGCTGCCGTTCTCCCTTGGGCGGAACGGGCATATTTCTCCGCGTTTCAGGACTGGCGCGGCTGGCTGAAAAGCGGATTTCTGGATAAGGCCGTGGTCATGAACTATACCGGTGACGTACATCTGGCCGCTCAAATCAGCCGAAGCGCACTCGCCGCCAGGAGGGTGAAAACCCCGAATCCACGCGCGCCCAGGGTCGTCATCGGCCTGGGCGCATATCTGTTCACCAAAAACCCGGCGGGCCTATGGCGCGAATGGCGCGCCGCCCGGGAAGCCGGGGCCGACGGCGTCGCCCTTTTCTCCTATGATCAGATGGTCGAAAACGATGCGATGTGGAAATTCCCCGTCCAGTGATTTTAGCGCCATCCCTTGGTAGGCAAGCGTTTTGCGCTTGCAAGTAATGGCGCAGATAGCTATAATCCGCTTGTAGTTAAGGAATTGCCCGCCCCGTAATTCACTTCCGCCTAACAATTTTGGGTTTCTGTTGTTGGACATGGTTTCAACAAACAGAGCAGGCGTGAGCGCGCACGCACCGCCCGAGTGCTGCTCCAGGTGAAAAAGGAGAAGAAGAACATGAACAAAGGCGAACTCGCAGATGCCATCGCCGCCCAGGCGAACCTGAGCAAGTCGAGTGCCCAGGGCGTAGTCAACGCATTCGTGGGCGCCGTAACCTCGGCTCTTCAGAGCGGGGACAAGGTGACGCTGACGGGCTTCGGCACCTTCAGCGTCTCCCAGCGGGCGGCCCGCAAGGCGCGCAACCCCAGGACGGGCGAGGAGATTCAGGTGGCCGCAGCCACCGTGCCGAAGTTCAAGGCGGGAGCGGGCCTGAAGGCCTCAGTAAACTAGAACGCGCAATCCCGGCGGCCGGAAAACCCGGCTCGAAGAAGAAACGAACCTTAAAACTGCAATCTATTTCTGCGCGAAAAACTTGAGGAATGGCGCGGGATGATGCAGTGTGCGGTGATTTTCGCCTGGACGGCGGGGTTGAAGCAACCTCTCTGAACGCCAAACCAGCAGCGAAAACAGAGGGTTGAAGTGCTTGGGCGTATATGCTCACACTTCATATCTGAGGACCCAGTTACTTTTCATTTATAAGGATGGAATACAATGAACTGGGTCGCGTTGCTGGATCAATCCAAGTTGCCGATGATTATCCTGTTCGGCCTTGGCTGGTTCTCCCTGTGGTGGAAAATCAGCGCTCTTGAAGCGCGGATATCGAACATCGAGGGCGTGATGGAAGGCTGGTTGTCTCCACGGCCGCCGGGTAAGGATTGACCACCCACCGCCGACTCCCTGCGAAAAAATACTCTCTCGAACGCGGATACCGACCTACGTCGCCCGAATACCCCTTTTCTGATGCCCGGTAAAGCCCTCATGGGGACGGGCGAATAATCTCCGCAGTGTTTCACTGGCGATGTGCGCGAAGTCAAAAACTCTCGCTCTCTATGGCGACCTCCCCTCCCCAAGCCTCCCAGTTGGAGAGCGTGTCCACCGAATCGTCGATGAATTCCATATAATCACTCGTCATCCGCGCTCCCTCTTCGATGAGGCGGCATGTCCTCTCGGTGTTCTCCTCGCTGAAGGGCAGTCCGAGCTTCCTCAGAACGATTTTCGTTCGTCCTTTCACGAAGAGATGCTCTACGTCGTGCCAATCGCCATAAAACCGGCGGGGAGCGCCTCGCGCCCGCGCAACTTTTTCCGGCGTACAGCCATATAAAGCGCCGAGACCCTCTGCGTATTCCCGTTTCTGCGCGTCGCTCATCGCTCCCTGGGCGTCCCGGAGTTGCTCTCCCACCGTGTTGTCGTCGATATGTATGGCGTAATCCACCGCGATTTCCACCAGTACGTGCGCAAGATAGTGGAGGCTCGCCTCGTCGGGCATAACACCCACTTCTTTCGTGAACTCACGCATCAAGGGGATGAGTTCGACCCCTTTTAGATAGGTGTAGCCCTGCTTTTGGGAGGGAGTTTGCCCACTCGCCGTCTTGGCGATGCTTCCATAGTGACAGAGGTTGTCAACCACCAGATGACATTTCACCCACAAAAGTTTCGGGAATCGCTCCATCACGCCTGCCGGAGGAGCGAAGCGGTGGGTTTCCCTGGGATTGAACTCTCCGGACAGGGGCAGGGAATCGGGCGCCACGTTGTATACGTAGGCGTCATCCCCGGGATGTGACATCTCGGGGTGGCGCTCCAGCAGTTTCCGCAGAACCAGTGTGTGACAGTTGGTGAGCAAAAGTCCCTTCTCCCTAAAGCGGCCCCGTAAGTGAATAGCGCCCATCCGCGTATGCGACTTCTCCGGATTTCACGAACCGCTCCAGATGCAGCTCTATCACGCAGGCGCCCAGCTTTCTCTGGGACTCCGGCAAGTCCTGATATATGAGGTCGGCTATCTTGGCGGGCGAATCGTGCCCCGCCTCCAGTGCTTCCAGGTACTGCGCATCGCGCATCTTGCGGTGTTCGATAAGCTCGTCGATCCTGGCAACCGGCTCCTCGATCACCGGCCCGTGGCCCGGGTAGATGAGGCGAGGCGCGAGCTTTTTCACCTTCTCCAGCGACTCGAGGTAATCACCCAGATTCCCCTTGGGCGCGGTCACCGCCGTCGTCGAGGGGAGAAGAACATTGTCGCCTCCCAGAAGAATTCTCTCTTCCTCCCACCAGAAAGAAAGGTGTCCGGGAGAATGGCCTGGCGTCAGAATGGCTTCGAAACGCATCCCCCCTGATTCGACGAATTCTCCTTCCCTGATCGGAGAAACCGGCAGTCCCGGCTGTTCCTCTTCGAGCAATCGCATCTCCAGGGGATGGGCGTAGGCCGAGACGCCGAACCTGTCGCAGACTGCCCAGGCGCCGCCCGAGTGGTCGAAGTGGTGGTGGGTCAGAACAAGTTTTTCCAACTCACCTCCGGTGCGCGCTTCCACCCAGGAGAGCACTTCGGGAATGCACTCGCGGTAGCCCGCGTCGAAGAGGATGAATGGCCCGTCCCCGATGAGGATCACCTCCACGTGTTCCATGAACGAACCCTGGGGGGCTTCCAGCCGGTGGCTCTGGATGAGGGGTGAACCGATCGGTTTTGCGTTCAAGAAGAATCCTTTCTCGAAATTCCATCCTGCATGGGAAGACCACTAAGGGACGCGACTCTATGAAGCGCCGGAGTTCTCTTGCTTTCGTCCTTGGCGAGCAAGGCGCTTACCTTTCCTGGCCTCTTCACCAAGATGTGCAAACAATCGGCACGAGTTTCCGCCTGCCGGAAAAAAAACGGCATTTGACAGACATCGTGAATCTGCTATGTTCCCTACCACAAAAATTCGCAGACAGTAAAGAAAACAACCAATTATTGCGTCGTTTTCCTTGCTGTTATGAGAGTTGTTCTGGTGAGTGCGAAATAAGCGGATCTTTTTCATTTACCGGGGGCTTGGCCCTCTCTCTATTCCTGCATGAGGAGATTTTCGATGAAACCCCGTGTCCATTACTTCGTTGCCGCCGCCTTGGCGGTGGCCGTCTTCGCCTCGGGCGCGCTCGTATCCGAAGCGATGATGAAAAATCAGAAAGATCTCGTGCGCGCGGCGAAAAAAGAGGGCGCCGTCACCATCATCAACCCTCTGTTCAGCGACCGTACGGCCAAGCGCATGGGTCCGGCCTTTGCCAAGCACTACGGCCTCGGAAGCGGCTTCAAGTTCCGCAACCTGCGTAAAGGCACCGGCGCCACCGTCTCCCAGGTACGCCAGGAGATGCGGGCCAAGAAATTCACCGTCGACGTCCACGTGGTGAGCGCGCCCGGCTTCTTCGCCGCTGCCCAGAAACGCGGCGCGTATCACAAGCTCGACAGCGCCGAATGGAACAAGCACTTCGCGGCCGTCATCAAGAATGCCGGCCAGTATGCGAACTACCCCTACGTCGTGACGCCTCTGGCATATACCTTCCAGCCCGTCTGGAACACCGCCTGCCCCGGCATGAAGGACATTAACGTCACGTCGTATGCCGACACCATCGCGAAGAACGTGATGGGCAAGACCATCGCCGGCGACATCACCAAGAGCTTCACCTACACCAACACCGTCATCTCGCTCATCGAGAACGGCATGGACATGAACAAGTACTGGGACGCCTTGAAGGCCACGAAGCCCGTCGTCATGTTCCGCACCGAGCCGAAGATGCAGGCGCTCATCAACTGTGAGCGCGGCCTCGACCCCTGGAACATTACGGGCCGCGTTTATCAGAACGTCCTCAAGAAGCCCGACCTCGCTAAAGTCCTCAGGACCGGCTACTACAAGGAAGGCCAGGTCATGCTGGGCAACCAGGCGGCCGTCCTGAACGGCGCGCCGAACCCCAACGCCGGTAAACTGCTGGTTGAATTCCTCCTCACGAAGGAAGGCACCGACGTATACGTGGAAGGCGAGGCCATATACAGCTTCCGCGCCGGCTACAAGCCGCCTAAGGTTGTGCAACCCTACCTCCTCGACCTCAGCAAGCATAAGCTGCTGGGTCTCAAGGACTGGGTCGCCGCGCAGAAGAAGTTCAAAGCGACGCGCGCCGAATTCATCAATCGCTTCAAGTAGGACGCTTTATCGGTCATCGATCGTCGGAATGGGTGGGAGTCCACAAAGGGCTCCCACCCTTCCTTTATTTATGAAACGGGATATCGGGCGGCGCGACACGTCACGAGGGATCGACCGGAGCAGCTTCTCAGGCGCAAGAGCGGCAGAGCCTCTGCGATGCAGCGCGCAACGGGCGTTTTCCGAAAGCCAAACTTAACCGCGAACCTGGAAGACGATTCGCGGGTGCCTTGCTTTTGGAAACGACCTTCTTTATATTCGCTTAATCGTTTCCCGTATAAGACTTGCGTTCGCAGGAAAGGTTGCGTCGATAAAACTATGGCTGCCGATACAGCAGCACCGCGAATTGACGTAGTTCTTCCGAATGGAAACTTTTTTAACCGGGGGGAGTGACCCCCATTCCGTTCATGCATTGAGGAGATTTTCGATGAAACCCCGTATCCATTACTTCGTTGCCGCCGTCGCTGCGGTGGCCGTCTTCGCCTCGGGTGCGCTTGTATCCGAAGCGATGATGAAAAATCAGAAAGATCTCGTGCGCGCGGCGAAAAAAGAGGGCGCCGTCACCATCATCAACCCTCTGTTCAGCGACCGTACGGCCAAGCGCATGGGTCCGGCCTTTGCCAAGCACTACGGCCTCGGAAGCGGCTTCAAGTTCCGCAACCTGCGTAAAGGCACCGGCGCCACCGTCTCCCAGGTACGCCAGGAGATGCGGGCCAAGAAATTCACCGTCGACGTCCACGTGGTGAGCGCGCCCGGCTTCTTCGCCGCTGCCCAGAAACGCGGCGCGTATCACAAGCTCGACAGCGCCGAATGGAACAAGCACTTCGCGGCCGTCATCAAGAATGCCGGCCAGTATGCGAACTACCCCTACGTCGTGACGCCTCTGGCATATACCTTCCAGCCCGTCTGGAACACCGCCTGCCCCGGCATGAAGGACATTAACGTCACGTCGTATGCCGACACCATCGCGAAGAACGTGATGGGCAAGACCATCGCCGGCGACATCACCAAGAGCTTCACCTACACCAACACCGTCATCTCGCTCATCGAGAACGGCATGGACATGAACAAGTACTGGGACGCCTTGAAGGCCACGAAGCCCGTCGTCATGTTCCGCACCGAGCCGAAGATGCAGGCGCTCATCAACTGTGAGCGCGGCCTCGACCCCTGGAACATTACGGGCCGCGTTTATCAGAACGTCCTCAAGAAGCCCGACCTCGCTAAAGTCCTCAGGACCGGCTACTACAAGGAAGGCCAGGTCATGCTGGGCAACCAGGCGGCCGTCCTGAACGGCGCGCCGAACCCCAACGCCGGCAAACTGCTGGTGGAATTCCTTCTCACCAAGGAAGGCTCCGACGTATACGTGGAAGGCGAGGCCGTCTACAGCTTCCGCGCCGGCTACAAGCCGCCCAAGGTTGTGGCTCCCTACCTTCTCGACCTGAGCAAACACAAGCTGCTGGGTCTCAAGGACTGGGTGGGCGCGCAGAAGAAGTTCAAAGCGACGCGCGCCGAATTCATCAAACGCTTCAAGTAGGACGTATATAGATAGTCGCTCGTAACGGGTGGGAGTCCACAACGGGCTCCCACCCTTCCTTTATGAAACGGGAAAAATTACGGCGCGCCATGCCGCGAGGGCTCGGCCAATACCGCCAACTCAAGCGCAAGCGAGGCCGAGCCTTGGCGATGTAGCGCGAACCGCTTGATTTTCATTAACAGAAATTTTCCGTGAATCGGCGCGACGGTTCGCTGGGCGTGTTGCTTTTGAAAGCGGCATTTTCTATAGTCTTATCCTCGTATTCCCAGACACAAATGCATTCGCAGGAAAGGTTGCATCGATAACATCATGGCTACGGACACCGCAGTACCCCAAATCGATGTCGCTCCCCCGCGCGGCTGGCGCACCTGGTTCACGCAGGAGAACATCATCACGACCATCGTCGGCCTCATCGTGGCGGTGGCGGTCATCGTGCCCCTGGTCGCGCTCATCATCAACAGCTTTCTGGTCCTCGACGACCTGGGGTTCGACACCGAGTGGGGGCTTCAAAACTACAGGGATATATTCCAAGGCCGAGTAATCAAAAAAGCCCTTATCAATACCGCCATCATCAGCACCGGCTGCACCATCCTGGCCACGCTCCTGGGCGTATCGCTCGCGTGGATCAACGCGAGAACCAACTGCCCGTTCAGGGAGCAACTCGAGCCCTTCAACCTCATCCCCTTCTTCCTGAGTCCTTTCGTGGGCGCCATCGCCTGGCACAACCTGGCCTCCCCGAAAGTCGGCCTATTGAACAACATGGCGAAATCCGCCTTTGGTATTGATTTCCCGCTTTTCAACGTCAACAATCTTTGGGGCGTCATCTGGGTGACGGGCATCTTCTTCGCCCCCCTCGTCTACCTGTTCGTGGTGGGTTCGCTCAGGCGCATGGATCCATCGCTCGAGGACAGCGCGCGGACTACGGGAGCGGGCCTCCTGAGAACCACATTCACTATCACGCTGCCCCTCGTGACGCCGGCGATTCTCTCGGGCGCCATTATCGTGTTCGTGACGACGGCCGGCGAGTTCGGCGTCCCGTTCAAGCTCTCCGCCCCCTTCGGGTGGGAGACGCTGACCACGCAGATTTTCACCAAGGCGGTGGGCGATGACGCGAACCACTACCTGGGCGCCGCCATGAGCATGGTCGTGGGCGTCGTGACGGCGTTCTTCATCTGGATTCAGCACAGAATCATTGCGCCGCGTTCTTATACGACGGTGACCGGCAAGGGCTTCAGGCCGAACCTCATCGACCTGGGCGGATGGAAGTGGCTCGCTTTCGCGTATAACGTATTCTACGTCTGCGTCGCCGTGGTCCTTCCCATCATCTGCCTCTTCTTCGTGAGCCTCCACAAAATCTGGTCGGGTAGAATCATCTGGGAGGAACTCACGTTCTGGAACTACCAGAAGGTGCTCTTCTTCTGGTGGCCCGAGAGCATCGACGCGGCCACCAACGGCATCATCAACAGCTTCATCCTCGCGTTCGGCGGCGCTTCCATCGCCATGGTGGTGGCCATCATCGTTAGCTACATGATCCACCGCACCAAGGGCTTCGGCGCGCGAATGCTCGAT
>JAPOYD010000049.1 GCA_026706735.1 Nitrospinota bacterium
CGCACGGGGGCTGCTGCGGCTGCGCTCGAACTGGCTCTCAATCACGCAAAGGAGAGAAAGCAGTTCGGCCGCCCCATCGGCAAGTTCCAGGCCGTCAGCCACATGCTCACCGAAATGCACATGCTTGTCGACACGGCGAGGCTGCAGGTCTACCGGTTCGCCTGGCTGGTCTCGCAGGGAAAGGCGGGACGAATCGAAGCGGCAACACTCAAGCTCTATGCCGGCGAAGCTTACAAGCGGGTGGCCGACCTGGGCGTGCAGGTGATGGGCGGATACGGCTACAGCGGAGAATACGCGATGGAACGCCACTACCGAGACGCACGGCTGGCCACCATCGGCGCAGGCACGAGCGAGGTGCAGAGAAACATCATCGCCAAGGCGCTGGGGCTTTAACCCTTCCCTCGCTTGATGATTTCGCCGAAAGAGCCGAAACTGACAACAATCCGAAAGATGAAACGATATCCATAAGGAAACGATTTCATGCCGTTGGATAAAAACGTTCTGGAGAGAACTTTCCCCGAGTTCGAGCTCCGGGTCGAGCGCGGAAAAATCAGGGAATACGCCCTTGTTCTGGGGCTGACTGACCCGGTGCACACGGACGTTGAAGCCGCCCGGGCAGCAGGCTTTGACGATCTGCTTGCTCCGCCCACGTTCGTGCGCCAGTTCTGGCACGAAAATCCCGGGAATGACCCCATGCCGCATCTGGGCTACGACCCCAAGCGCCGCCTCCACGGGGAGCAGGAATTCGAATACCACAAGCCCCTGGTCGCCGGCATGAACCTAAAGGGAAGAAACATCATCATCTCCACACGTGAGAAAGAAGGACGTCGGGGCGGGATGATGACCTTCGTCGTCATCGAAACGAAGTTCGTGGACGAAGCGGGAGAACTGGTTCAGGTGGCCAGGCGCACCCTCATCGAAACTGCAGCCCCACCCAAAGAGGCCTGATGGAGCTTTCACATGACGAGTGTTACTGAATACGCGAAATGGGAAGAACTCACCAAAGACGCTGAGCGCGAGTTGACGCTAGGTCCCATCACCCGGACGGACCTCGTCCGCTACGCGGGCGCAAGCGGGGATTTCAACCCCAATCATCACGATGAGATTTACGCCATCAGGGCGGGGTTCGACAAACCCTTCGCGCACGGAATGCTCCAGGGCGGATATCTCGCTCGACTGCTCAGTGAATGGCTGGGGCCTGATTCTCTCAAGAACTTGAAAATACGCTTCAGCGCGCAGGCGTGGCCGGGTGACATGGTGATTTGCAAGGCCAAGATTTTGCGTCAATATGAAGAGGAAGGGAAACGGTTGGTGGAAATCGAGGCGAGCGCCGAGAACCAGCGCGGCGATGTACTCATCAAGGCGTCGGCGACAGCCGCTCCCCGAGCTTAATTCAAGGACTTCTCTAATGCTGGCAGGCTACCGAATCCTCGATCTCGGACAGGTCATCGCAGGTACCATCGGCAGCATGATCCTCGCCGACATGGGGGCCGAGGTCATCAAAGTCGAATCTCCCCAGGGCGACATCGGGCGCAACCCCGCCATCGCGGGCATCGGCCCCGTTTCGAGCATCTTCCTGACCTTCAACCGGGGCAAGAAGGGTATCGTCATCGACCTGAAAAAACCCGAGGGCAAGGAAGTGTTTTTGGACCTGGTGGAAAAATCAGACGCCGTAATGGTGAACTTCCGGCCCGGCACGATGAAGCGTCTGGGTCTTGGATACGACGTGATGAAGCGGAGGAACCCCGATATCGTATTCGTCGATTCGAGCGGATACGGGGAACAAGGCCCCTGGCGCGATAAACCCGCTTTCGATCTGGTGGAGCAGGCCGTAAGCGGTCACATGGCCATCACAGGTGAGCCGAACCGCCCGCCCGCCAGAAACGGATCGCCCACGGCGGATATCTCCACCGCCCTCTATACCGCCATCGCCTGCATGGCGGGCTTGTTGGCCAAGGAGAAAGGAAGAAGCGGAGCGCATCTGGAAGTGCCGATGTTCGACGTTCAACTCGCCATGCTCGGCTATATCTCGACCATGTATCTCAACAACGGCGACATACCCGAACCGCCCGGCAACGCCCATGAGTACATGGTGCCCTACCAGGCATTCCCGACGGCCACGATCTACATCGTTCTTTCACCGCGCGAGGAGCGTTTCTGGAAAAAAATGTGCGAAGTGATGGGAATGGATGAGCTGGCGGACGACCCGCGCTTTAAGTCAAATGACCTGCGCTCCGAGAACAGAGACGTCCTTCTCCCGATCATGGAAGAGATTCTGGTGACTCGCTCGGGCGAGGAGTGGATTGAACTCTTCGAGGCGGCGGGGGTTCCTTCCGCACCGGTGAACCCGCTCGATCGCGCACTTGACAACGAGCAGGTCGAGGCAAGGCGCCTCATCCGCGAATATGAATACCCCGAAGTCGGAACAGTAAAAATAGTGGCCAACCCTATTTAGAACCGATCAGGACGCGGAAACCCCGCCCCCGACCCCGCTCCCCTTCACGGGG
>JAPOYD010000054.1 GCA_026706735.1 Nitrospinota bacterium
ATACAAAAACAAAGTCCCTGGATTCCGGCATGCGCCGGAATGACGATCAAAACCACACCACATCTTGTAGGGAAAGGTCACGACCCCGGACAGACGAGGGTACCTGTTCGCTACGGACTTTCTACCTGGTTCGATTCATTCGCCGAATCACGAAATCAGGACTTTTTCAACAACCCCTCTCCGGTTGCGATTGACCCTCACCGCTCATCGACGAGGCGGCGGGCCTTCACGTCGCGCATCGGGTCGTGGATAACGCCAGGCGCCACGAATTCGAGAACCGGCCGTATCATCACCGCTCCCCGCACCCGATCCGGCAAGGAAGCACCGAGCCGGGCGCGCTCTGAATCCTCGGCTTCCAGGCGGATGATCATCTCATCCATCGAATCCGCATCCTCGGGCGCGGACTTGCGAATCCTGACCTGAAATTCGCGAATCGCCCGCTCTTTCGAGAGGAGGTCGAAGACGATATCCGGGTTCATGAGCATCCCGCGCACCTTGAGCAGATCGCCCGTCCGCCTCGGCAGGCGCACGATGCGCTCGCCCAGCCGCCCGCAGTGCGGGCACGGCTCCCATCTGAGCGCGATGAGGTCGCCGATGAGATAGCGCAGGAACACCGTGCCCCTGCGGTGTAAGTGCGTGAGGGCTATCACCCCCTCCTCTCCTTCCGGCACGCGCTCGCCGGATTCCGGGTCCACCACTTCGAGCAGGTAGAGTTCGGGCACCACGTTGTGGGGCATCGCATCGTTCGCGCACTGCACGAGACCGCCCTGCATCTCCGTCGCCGCGTAGCGCACCCGCACCTGCGGGTCATCCGCCCCGAACCAGCGCAGATGGTCCATATATTCCTCGCGCAGGGCGTCGCTCACGGCTTCGCCCGTGGTGAGCACCATGCGCGCGCGGGAGAGCTTGACGTCGCGCTCGCGCGCCCTCCGCAAGAAGCGGCGGACGAAACTCGGCACCCCCCAGATGATGGTGGCTCCCGAGGCGGCCACCACTTCAATCGCCTCATCGAGCGAACGCCTTACGGGGTATTCGGGATGCGGGCTGCCCGTGAGCGCGCTCACCACGGGCAGACCCATGATTTCCGCGGAGCGCACGCAGCATAAAAACCCGCCCAGGGGCATGGGAGAAAGCGGGTAGAGGTTCGCGATGACGTCGCCGGCCCGCAGGCCCTCGGCCTCGTTGCAGACCCGCGCCTGGAGCATGATGTGGTACTGGTCGTGCGTGGTGTTGAAAAATGGCGAGGGCCGTCCGCTCGTGGTGCCCGTGGTGTAGGCCACGTTCCACATGGTGCGCTCCTCGAAGGGAAGCTCGGGCAGCAAGGAGGGGTCGAGGCTGAAATCCTCGGGCGCCGCCATGAAATCCTCTTTTTTCGTGAGGGGGATTTTCTGGAGGTCGTCCAGTTCCTTGACATCCTCGGGGATGAGGTTCGCCTCGGCGAAGCGGCGCTTGTAGAACGGATGCGCCCGCCCGCACAGGGCGACCATTCTCCGCAGGCGTTTTCGCCTCAACTCATGCAACGCGTCTTGTTCGTTCATCGGGTATCATCTCCCGCCTGACTAAAAAATTCCGGCCTTTCTCTGCAGCCAGCGCACGTATTGAACGATCAGGGCCACTTCTTCCGGCTTCACGCCGGGCACGGGGGCCATGTCGCCGAACTTCCAGTGGTGGCTCTTCACCCCGCGCGAGACGGCCATGAAGAAAGCGGCGTCCCCGTGATGGGAGGGTTCATATATCTTGTGGACCAGCGGCGGGCCGATTCGCGTGCCCGTGGCTTCTGGCCCGTGGCATCGCAAGCAGTTGCGCGAGAAAAGCGATTTCCCCTTTTTGATTTGCGCCATATCCTCCGTTACAGGCACGCGCATCTGTCTCGGCGGCTCGGGCCTTTTCGTCAACATCATGAGCAATCCAAATCCCGCAATGAGAAAAAGTCCCGCCGCCAACGCCCTATTCATCGTCCTGACCCTTTCCTGGCGCACAACGCATCGCGTGAGCGCCTCAACACGCCTTCAACACACGCTCCGGGTCCTGCCCCCGGAACGAGCCGAGACAGATTAAGTGGATTCACGCGCTGATTTCAAACCCCCGGCGCCTGCGAATCCTCGAACGTCGCCGCTCCTCGTCCACAGGAAAAACCACGCGAGCAGGAGCGCGCCGCTCAGAATCTGACCCCCGCTCACCGCCCACCAGACGCCGCCCGCGCCCGCGGCGAACCAGAAAGAAAGCAGATAGGCGGCGGGAAGCTGAAGCCCCCAGCGGACGACGCCTTCCACCATCATGGGCGGTTTCGAGCGCGAGGCTCCCTGGAACGCCCCCGCCATCACACGGCGGACGGATTCCATCAAAAGACCTGCGCACAAAATCCTGAGCGCCATGACGGCGGTGGCGTTGCCCTCCATGCCGAAAAACGAGACGACCTCCCGCGCCCAGGCGAAAAGAGCGATGCTCACGACCATCATCAGCACAGTGAGGGCGGCGACGGCGAGCCATACCGTGCGCGTCACGCGCTCGGGCTTCTCGGCCCCCAGGTTCTGCCCCACCAGCGTGCGCACGGAGGCTTGCAGGCCGAAGCTGGGCATCCGGGCGATCATCGTCACGCGGTTGCCGATGCTCCATGCCGCGAGGGCGCTGGCGCCGAAGGGCGAGAGCATCCGCACCATCAGCAGCAGCGCGCTGCGCTCGAGCAGGTTCTGCGCCATCGCGGGCCAGGCGAGCCGCACGACGCGGGATATCTCGGACGCGCGCGGGCGCAAGTCGGCCCAGCTGAGGCTCAGTCTCGATTTTCCCTTCACGATGAAGGCCAGCATCGTCACGAAACCGCCAAGCCGCCCCACGCCGATTCCGAGAAAGCTGCCCGCTATCCCCAACGCGGGAACCGGGCCCCAGCCGAACATGAACAGCGGGATGAAGACAAGCGTCAAGACGGTGGAGGCCACGACGCCCGCAATGGTGATGCCCGGCTCGCCGGTTCCCCTCAATATCTGGCCGACCACGAACATCGCCTCCACGGCGAGCAGCACGGCGAAACCAGAGCGGATGTAGATGACGCCCAGGGCGGCGAGTTTCGGGTCGCGCGTCATCATCCCCATCAGGAGAGGAGCCAGCCAAAATCCCAAAATCGTGGTGATGAGGCTGAATACCCCGACCAGGAAAATGGTCTGCCCGGCCATGATCGAAGCGCCTTGCGGGTCGTTCGCGCCCACGCGCTGGGCCACGAGCGCCTGCCCTGCGATTCTCAGCCCGAAAGGCCCCGAGCGAATGAACAACAAGACGATGAAGCCCAAAGACGCCGCCGCCAGCGAGTCCGCCCCCATTCGGCCGAGCCAGTAAATCTCAAAGATGCCGTCCAGATTTCGCAGGATGCGCTCGCCGCAAATCGGCACCGAGAGGCGCGTGATGGCCCAGCCGACCGAGCCCCTGGTGTAATCGTATCCGCGCGTGCTTTGGGAGGGATTCAGAAGGCGCACCTCAATGAATGCGGAGATACCGAAAACGACCCGCCCATGATACGCTAGAGCGTCCGATCCGTTAAGGGACAAAGAGCCGCCGTTGCGACACATAGACTACGAGCGAACCAAACAGTGAAGTCATTATTGCGGGATATTGCGTCCGAACTACGTGCGGACATCCTGTCCGATAAGGCCGTTCCGGCGCTTTTCGCCGGCTCTACCTCGGGTCTGGGTCTGCTCGTCGCCCAGATTGCCTTCGGAAGTTTCATATTCTCCGGAGCCTTGGCCCCATATTCCTCCCAGGGCGTCGGTCTGGTTTTGTTCGGAAACTTCGCCTCCTGCCTGGTCATCGCCCTCGCAGGCGGCTACCGCGGGGCGATTTCGGGGCTGTCACCCGCGCTTGTGCTCGTCATGGCCCTGATCGGATCCACAATGGACGCCGAGGGCGACGCGCTGTTCGTCACCACGGCGGGGGCGTTCATGCTCAGCGCCATGGCCACCGGCGTCTGCTGTCTCATCATCGGGTATTTCCGGCTCGCCAACCTGGTGCGCTTCATTCCCTATCCGGTGGCGGGTGGATTCGTGGCCGGTATCGGAGGGGCCGTGTGCCTGGCCGCCATGTCCATGATGGGAGCGGACCCCGACTGGCGGACGATTCCGGCGCTTCTGGAGCCGTCTATACTCTGGAGATGGGTCCCTGGCGCGGCGTACGGGGTCGCCCTGTACCTCGCGATGAAACACTGGCGAAACGCGCTGATCCTGCCCGTGAGCGTCGCGATTGTCATTGTCGCATACCACTTCGCCTTGAGCGCTCTTGGCATATCAGGCGACGAAGCGAGAGAAGCGGGTCTGCTGTTCAGGAGCACCGCGGACGGAAACCTGTGGCCGGTTTTGGGAATTGCTGATTTGGCGCATCTGGAATGGGCCGCGGTCGCCAAGCAGATTCCCAACATGCTGACGCTGATGCTGATCGCGCTCATCGTCGTGATCATGAATTTCGCAGGCCTCGAGTTGGCCGCGAATCACGAACTGAACTGGGACCGGGAGTTCAGGGCAGCCGGGTTCGCGAGCGTGGTCGCAGGCCTGGGCGGCGGGACGGTGGCGTGCACGATCGTGCCCGCCTCGCTGCGAAGCAAACTGCTCGGGGCAACCACCCGCCTGACCGGCATCGCCGCCGCCCTCGTCATCGGCGGCGCATTGTTTCTGGGCGACTGGATGCTCGAACTGGTCCCGGTGCCGCTCATAGGAGGAATTCTGTTCTTCGCGGGCTCCGGCATGATAGACGAAGGTCTCTTGAGAAGCCGCAAGCGGCTCCCCTGGTCGGAATACGGCATTATCGTTTTGATCTTCGTCGTCATCATCTCCTTCGGACTGATCGAGGGTATAGGCGCGGGAATGCTGGCCACCCTCGTGTTCTTCGCCATGCGACTCAGCCGCGTGGATCCGATCGAAAACAGGTTCACGGCGCGCGAGCACCGAAGCAACAAGACCCGGCCCATCCCCGATCGGGCCATCCTGCTGGCCGAAGGCGAGCACGTGCATGCCTACCAACTGTGCGGGTACATCTTCTTCGGCAGCGTCTATCCTCTGGCCGATCATCTCAAGAAATCCCTGAACAGCGCTTCACGTCCTGTTTGCCTGATGCTGGACTTCGCCGCCGTCTCGGGCTTCGACTTCTCGGCGGTGAGCGTCCTCTCCAGGTTCTTTCAGACGGCGCACGCCGCCGGAGTGCCTGTGGTTCTGTGTGCGTTGTCCAACCAGTTGAGGGCCGGACTGGAGCGCAACCTCCCACCTCCGGTATCCGCGGAACTGCTGGTTGAGCCGAATGCGGACCGCGCGCTGGAGCGCTGCGAGGAGATCGTCATTGGGACATGGAAGACGGACGCGGACATGGCGGACAAGCGGCGCGCCTCGCTGCTGGAACACACCGCTGATGACCTCGAGCGCTATCTGGAGCGGCAAATTCATTTCGAGGACCTGATGGAAGAACTCAGGAGCTGGCTGGACCCTCGTGAATACGCCCCCGGCGAAATCCTCGCGGGACTCGATGCGCCGTGTACGGATCTGCAATTCCTGCTTTCGGGCCGGGCTTCCGCCTGCGATTCTGCGGGCGCACGTCTCCACCAGTACAGCGCCGGCGATGCGATATGGCCGACCGACTCGTTGAACGGGAAAACAACCTCGGTAGTAGCAGACGCGCCCTGCCGGACGATGGTGCTGACGCCGCCTGCCCGGCGCTGGCTGGACGAACACGAAGAGCGGCTCGCCCTCAACCTGTATCGTTATCTGCTCGCCGGGCGTTTCCAGAGCGAGTCGGAAGACGCACCTTGACGAAATCGAAGATACCGGAAAACAACCCACCCATGATACGCTAGGGCATCCACTACGTTCAGGGAGAACGAACACCGATGCCGCACCCGGACTACGAGCGCTGCGCGCGCCACATCACAGCCGACGCCGTGCTTGAGTTGCTGAGCGAGATGGTGGACATCCCGAGTCCCACGGGCGGGGAGGCGCAGATGGCGCGCTATCTGGTGGGGCGCATGGCGCGCGCGGGGCTTGAAACCCGCTTTCAGGAGGTCGACCCCGGCAGACCGAACGCGGTCGGCGTGCGCGAGGGTGCCGGAGACGGCGCGAACCTCCTGCTCACCGGCCACATGGACACCTCCTACGACGGGGATGAGGACTACCTGAGCGGCGAGGGCTTCAAGCCCAGGGCCGTCCACCGGGACGGCTGGTTGTGGGGTCTCGGCGCCAACAATATGAAGAGCGGTCTTGCGGGGGCGCTGGCGGCCCTTGAGGCCATCTGCCGGGAGGAGGTCGCCTTTCGCGGCGACGTCACGCTGGCCGGCGTGGTGGGAGAGATAGAAAAAGCGCCCGTGGATGAGTTCAAGGGCCAATCCTACTCAGGCTACGGGACGGGCACGCGGCACCTCATCCTCCACGGGGAGACGGCGGATTGCGCCATCCTCGCCGAGCCGACGGGCCTTCAAGTCTCGAACGCGAACATGGGCGTCGTGTGGGCGAAGATCACCACAACCGGCACGATAAGCCACAGCGTGTTTTCGAACCGTCCGGGGGTCGTGAACGCCGTGCGCGCGATACACAGGATTCAAGCCGCCGTCGAGCGCTGGATCCCCGATTACGAGGCCAGGCACGCCTGCATGGGAGAACACCCCAATGTGACGATAGCCGCCGTCCGTGGCGGCTGGCCCTGGCGGCTTTCCAGAAACCCCGCCGAGGCGAGTCTTTATCTCGACATCCGCACCGTGCCGGGCCAGAACACCGAGGACATCAAACGCGAACTGCGCGGCGTGCTCGATGAGGCGGTGGATGAGGCCCGGCAGGCCTCGCTCACGTTCTATGTGAACGACCCGCCCACACTTCTCGAAGCGGATGCTCCTCTCGTCCAGGCGGCGCTCAGGGCGCACGAGGAAGTGACGGGCGAGGCGACCGCGCCCGTCATCAGGCGGCCCGCGGCCGATTCCACGCATTTCAACCGCTACGGCATCCCGTGCGTCTGCTACGGCCCAGGCGGGCGGATGCACCCCGACGCCGAACAAAAAGGGCTCATGCACGCCGTGGGTGAGCACGTGCTCATCGAGGACGTGGTGACGGCGGCCAGGGTCTACCTCGCCGCGGCGCTCTTAATTTGCGGAGAAAAAGCCGGTCCATAGGTGGGTGTCGAAAAAGTGATGATTTCGTGATTCAGTATTGGGGGGCTGACGGAGGAGTTAAAAGATATTACTCCCCTTTGAAGGTAGTTGCCGAACTAGGTGCGAGGCAATTCACTCCCCCCTTGAGGGGGAGTCAGTGAGCTAAGGGCGCAAGCCCGCAAGCGAACTGGTGGGGGGAGTTTTTTTGTTTGTTGAGAATCAATTCATTTTAGAACCATCCCCCCACCGAATCGGCCTTCGCCCAAGGGCTTGGCCTCTTCGACTCCCCCTCAAGGGGGGAGTGAATTTGGAATTCTCCTTAGTGGAGAAAGATCTCCGTAGGGGTCGTACAATAGGTTTTTCAACATCCCCACAGGTATATGGATGGTGAGACATCATATTAAGGAAAAGCAGGAAATCTCTCACCTAACGGAGCACCGGGAAATAAACCGATAAGGAAACCCGCATGGATTTCGAGCTGAGTGAAGAGCAAAAGAGTCTACAACTCCTCGCACGGAAATTCGCGATGGAGGAGATGCTGCCCGAGGTGGCCGAACTCGAGAAGCGGCCCGACGGGGAGGACAAGTTTCCCTACGACCTAGTGAAGCGAGGCGCCGCGCTCGGCTTTCACTCCCTGGGCGTGCCCGAAGCACATGGAGGCGACGGGGCGAGCGTCCTCACCCAGTGCGTCGTGGTGGAGGAACTCTCCGTCGGCTCGCCTTCGGTCTCCAAAGTGTACAGCCACAACTGGAAGGCGATAGCGGGCCTCATCGCCGTGGCGACGCCCGAGCAACTCGCGCGCGTCGTCCCCGACTACCTCGAAGACCCGCTCTATTGCATCGGCATCGCCATCACGGAGCCGGATGCCGGCAGCGACAACGCCCTCCCCTTCGATGCGGACCCGGCCGCGGGGCCCGCCCTGAGCGCGGTGCGCGATGGGGATTCCTACGTCTTAAACGGCATGAAGCAGTTCATCGCCATGGGCGCGCAGGCGAAATACGTCACCGCTTTCGCCCGGACGGACAGGAGCGTCCCGTGGACGAAGGGAACGACGGGGTTCATGATCTTTCCGCCGCACGATGGCTTCGAGGTCGGCAGGCTGCACGACAAGGTGGGGCTCAGGTGCTACCCCCAGCACGACCTCATCTTCCGCGACGTGCGGGTGCCGGTGGAGGACCGCCTGGGCGAGGAGGATGCGTTCCAGGAGGGAAGGAAGAGCGTCGTCAACGTAGGTACCGTGGAAGCGACGGCCACGTCAATAGGCATCGCGCGGCGCGCCTACGATCTGGCGCTTGGTTACGCGCGCGAGCGCGTGCAGGGCGGAAAACCGATTATCGAGCACGACCTGATCGGCGCACTCCTGCTCGAGATGTTCACCCGGGTTGAGGCCGCGAGAACGCTGCTCTGGCGCGCCGCCTGGAGCATCGACCAGGGAATGAACGATCAGAAACTCGCGCGGGCGACCAAGGTGCTCGCCGTCGAGACGCTGAACTACATGGCGACCAAGGCGGTGGAGGTCTGGGGCGGGGTGGGCGTGATGAAGGACGCGCCGGTCGAGAAGGTCTACCGCGACGCCATCCAGCTTTACCACATGGGCAACACGAACCAGGTGAACGTCCTGAAAGCCCTGCCCCACCTGTGAGGACAACAGGGAATTTCAGCACCCCTTGTCTTTCGCTCGGTTTTTTAAGATTCTATCCGTGCAGGGGACGCATATATGCGCGGTTGAAAACCCCTGAACGGCACCGTAGGGACAGGCCTCCGTGCCTGTCCGAAACCCTGACAAAGGACAACCACGGAGGGTATTGGGACAGCCCCGAGGAGGGGCTGTCACTACAGGCGAAACGGAAAGCTTGAAGGAGCATGAAAATGATAGAAAAAACCGAAGCGCAGTGGCGCGAGCAACTCACGCCCGAGCAATACCACGTGACGAGGGAGGCGGGAACCGAGCGCGCCTTCAGCGGGAAATACTGGGACTGCAAAGAGGACGGCGTCTACACGTGCGTGTGCTGCGGGACGGAGCTTTTCGACGCTGAGACCAAGTTCGACTCGGGCACGGGCTGGCCGAGCTTCTACCAGCCGCTCAAAGTCGAGAACGTGGGCGAGAAGGAGGACAACTCCTTCTGGATGCGCCGCGTGGAGGTGGTGTGCTCGAACTGCGACGCGCATCTGGGCCACGTGTTCCCCGACGGCCCTGCGCCCACCGGCCTGCGATACTGCATGAACTCGGCATCGCTGGACTTGAAACCGAAAGACACATCCGAATAGTTTCATACGGGCATGGAGGGGCGAGACTCGCCTCATGTGACGCCATTTGCGCGAAAATAAAAGAGCGCTTTTTTACCGGAAGACAGGAGAACATATCCATGACGATTCAACGCTTTCATAACGTATCCCTGACGGTGAAGGACGCGGACGCGTCTTCGAAATGGTACGCCGAGAACTTCGGCTTCGAGGTGGAATCGGATTCTGAGCGCACGCCGGATTTCTCGGCCCGGGTGACGGGCGTTCCGGGCGCGCATCTGCGCGTGGTGCACATGGGCGGCCACGGGTTGCATCTCGAACTCATGGAATACAAGGGGGCGGCCGGCGATGCGGTGGACACCTCGCCCAACAACGCGGGCTGCCTGCAAATCGGCTTCGTGGTGGATGACGCGGAGGCGCTTTATGAAAAACTCAAATCTCAGGGAACCGCCATGTGCTCCCCCTCCCCCGCCACGGTGCCGAGCGGCCCCATCCAGGGCTCCAAGATATTCTTCTGCAAGGACCCCGACGGCGTGGTGCTGAAGTTTCTTTCTATCAAGAAGTAGGGGTTGATGGAGGTGTAGGAGATGCTTCGTAGGGAAGGACCCGTGTTTCCTCCCGCCCGGTTGTCTCCCCGCTCGCCCTCCCTCTCAGGTCGGTCAGACCCTCGTCAATTCCTCCCGCATCAGTCGGAATTGACGCCCGAAACGGATCAAAACATTCCTTGACAAAAACTTTATAATTCCCGCAAGATGCCTGATCGCAACACAATCTACGGGGTGAAAAGGCTTCGGCTGCTCGCCTACCACGAGGCGGCCTTCTCCTTGAAGGTCGATTTGGCGAGAATTCACCTTGATAAAACGGAAAAGACTGCAGCAACATCAAGTTTGCGACACGATTCACGAAGAGCGGTCATCTTCAGGGCGACGGCGAAAAAAAGACCCTCCCTCCGAAAGGCGGGAATCCCATCTGAAGGGTAATCCTTCTGAATTTCGTCCCGAGCGGACCGGACGGCGCGGAAGAGAAACCGCCGCTCTCCGGAAGCCCAAGATCGAGGAGTTCGTTACGGGAAGGTGAGTGCGACTTTGAAAATGAGGACCCACCTGAACCCCATTAGCCGCGCGGCGGGCGCGGAACTCAGCTCTCACACTCTCCAAGCAACCACGACCACCTCATGGTTGAGGCTGTCTATCAGCCCATGCAGAAAGGGACATTCGTGAGCACTGCCGTTCTCTTCGACCTTGATGATACGTTGATTGACCTGCAATACGCTCGCCGTCATGGGCTGCGCGCGGTGCAGGAGATACTGCCTGAACTGAAACGGGTGCCGTTGGAGGAGTTGGAACTCGTCCATGACGAGGAATTGAAGGCCAACTATCTGCGCACTCTCGGCGATAGCCTGTCGGACGAGGAAGCCCGCCTTGAACACATGTGCGGTATCTGCCGCCGCTATGGATTGGAAACAAGCCGGGCGGCCGATGCAGCCGATGCCTACGTGCGCGAGCAACAGTCGAATCCGCGGCTGGTCCCGGGCGTCGAGGAATTGTTTGAGGCCCTTCGGGGAAGGATGAAGATCGGCGTTGTCACCAACGGCCGCTCGCGATATCAGCGGGACAAGCTGGAGTTCTTCGACCTCTTGCCTCTGGAGGCCGTCGCAATATCGGAGGAGGTGGGCGCAGTCAAGCCGGACCCGGAGATCTTCCGGTACGCTCTTGCTGAACTCGGAGAGCAGAAGGCGACGATGATAGGGGATTCGTGGGAGCATGATGTGCTGGGCGCCACCGGAGTCGGGATGGACGCAATCTGGCTGAACCGCTACCGGCGTCCTTGTCCCGATCCTTCTCTCGCCGTCGAGATCGCCGGGTTCGAACCCGTTGAAAATATCCTGCAAGCCCTGAAAACCTCATCACAATAGAAAAGGAGACAGGCAAATGGCAGTAACCGTACACATACCAGGCCCGCTCCAGAAGCTGACGAACAACCAGGAGGCAGTAGAAGTAGAGGTCGCCGATGCGGCTTCCATAGAAGATGTGATCAACGGTCTGGAAAACGCACATCCCGGTATCAAGAACAGGCTGGTCGAAAATGGAGAGATTCGAGGATATATCAACATCTTTGTCAATGACGAGGATATCAAATTCATTAAAGGCATGGGGACGCATGTCAAGGAAGGCGATAGTGTGAACATCGTGCCCTCGATAGCAGGAGGGGCGTAAGAACCCCGCTCAAGGAATTGCCATGTCCGTCATCCCTCGTCTTTTCCACAACCTGCTCCGATATGACACGCTGACGTTTAACGACGGCGTGGCGGCCGCTTTCACGGTGGGGTACCGGCTCGAGGACCGACCTGAGGATACATGGAGCGCCCGGTTCACGAAGTCCAAATTCGATCCCGACGAAGCGTCGATTGAAGGCGCGGCAAGGCTCATGGCTTACGCTGCGCGCATCCTCGTTCGTGGTCTTGGACTGGACCCCGGCCGGACGGTTTTTACTCCAGCTCTTCGCTCTGCAGAGGAAATCGCGGATCCGGACGGCGTGCTGGCGTTGCGTGCGAGTCGCTGCGCCGGAGCCTGCCGGTATCAACCGGGGCTGCTGCAGAAAGAAGCCCACCTGCCGACGGGAAGAGGGGGATTGTATCCGGAATTTCGTAGTTTGCTTGTGGAGGATGCAGTCTACCGCTCCGCCTCTACGGACGCCGAGACGGTCTTCATCGTGGATGACTTCATCGCAACCGGAAAGACGCTGTCCCTGGCCGCCACTGCGATTTTGGAACGCAACCCGAATACAACCGTGTATGGCTTCGCGCTGGCAAAACCGGAGTGGCACAACATGATTCTCGATTGGCATGGTGTGGACTTGAGCAACGACCACATACCCGCTCACTGGTCGTCTATCTGGCTGGCGTCCGGGTAACACTCATCGAGACGCGGGGTCGGGCCGCGAGCGCTCATCCGTCGCCCGCGGCTCCGCCTCACCCTGGGTAGCGGCGAAGCCGCGTATCGAAGGGCGAAGTTCGCGCCTGCGGGGGTCAATCGCGGCCGAAAAGGGAGGGATTGCGCCTCCCATCCTTCGATACGGCGATTACGCGCCTACTCAGGATGAGGTTTCGGGGGTTCTGCGAAGCCCGCTGCCGCGCCGGTGGGGCAAACCCTCCCGCATAGGTTTTTCAACAACCCCTCAAGGGGGAGTGATTCTCCTCTCCACCCGGAGTTGATGTGGAATCTCCCCTCCCTCACCCGGCCTTGCGGTCGTCCCCTAGCGGGGCCACAATGCGCTCGCCTCATCTTAGGAACACAGCGGCGATTCAGCAACTGTACTTCAAGTGACGAAAAGGGAGACGCCATGAACATGCCGTCCATCGCGATTGTGACAACCGGGGGAACAATCTCCTCAAAATACGACACGCGCGGAGGGGAGAACGTGCCCGCGGCGAGTGGAGAGGAGCTGATCTCGTCCGTTCCCGAACTCGAGGGTGTGGCAGAGGTGCGCGTCGTCGAGCACTCGAACGTCACCAGCGACTTGATGGAGACGGCGACGGCCTTCGGCCTTCGCGACCGCCTGCGCACGGTTCTGGCGGATGAGGAGACGGCGGGAGCGGTGGTCACCCACGGGACGGCCACGATGGAGGAGACGGCCTATCTGCTGGATTTGACCTTAGGAAGCGATAAGCCCGTCGTCATCACGGGCGCGATGCGCAATTCCGTCGCCCGCGACGCGGACGGCCCGAGGAACATCTTCTACGCCGCGAAGATCGCGGCAGAACCCGAAGCGCGGGGCCGGGGCGTGATGGTCGCTCTCGATGGTGAGATATTCGCCGCGCGTGACGTCATTAAGGTCCATTCCCAGCGGCCCCATGCCTTCGCGTCCAGAGACGGCGGGCCCATCGGCGTCGTTTCGGATGAGGGCGTCTTCTTTCACTACCTTCCCGAGCGGCGGCTTCACTTCGAAGTCGACGCCTTGAGGGAAAACGTGCAGTTTCTCACCGTGACCCAGGGGGTGAACGACCTGCTCGTCCGCGCGTGCATCAAAGAGCGCGTGGACGGGGTCGTGGTGGAGGGCATAGGTGCGGGCAACGTGAACCTTCCTTTTTACCATGCCCTGTGCGACGCGCTCGAAGCGGGGATTCCCGTGGTGATCGGGGTGCGCATCTTCGCGGGCGCGCCGCACCGCGCCAAGGCGCATGAGGGCTCTTTCCGCAGCCTGATCGAGCGCGGGGCGATATCGGCGGGCTATCTGAGCGGAATCAAGGCCCGGACCCTGCTGATGGTGGCGCTGGCCCATACGCAGGACCCGGAGGAGTTGCGCGTGATTTTCGAACGCGCAGGCGGTCGGGCGTAAAGACACGGGGGCTCGCCGCCGCCCCGGTCGGGAATGGTTCGTTCCTTACCCGGCAAACCCTCATTTATCGGGGGTGTTGAAAAAGCCCCTACTCGCTCGGAATTGTCCACTGCCGTCATTCCGGCGAATGCCGGAATCCAGAGCCGAGGAGAATGGCGACGCTCCGGTTTTTCATCCCCCACTCATTGGCGGGAATACGGAAGAAATAAAAAAACAAAGGCAAAGTCCCTGGATTCCGGCATGCGCCGGAATGACGAACAAAACCGCACCACCTCGTAGGGACAGGTCGTGACCTGTCCACAGCCCCACGGTCGGCACCATACGCCGAATTTCGAGATCGGGACTTTTTCAACAGGCCCTCCTCAGTCGGGTTCGACCTCATTTATCATTCGGGGTCGACCAACGCATCTCTCCGCATTCAGCGACACGGGTTTTACACGACGATGGACATGCCGGACAGGTCGTCCGAAGGCCCCCGGTTTTTGGAGGAACGGAGGCGCGGATCGACGGCCGCGGTTGTTCGCTCAGGCGAGGTGAAGAAGGCTGATAATACAAATAATAATTTCGATAAATTCACGGTGTTTTTCGATAAATTGACGGTGTTTTTCTGTAAATTTTCGAGGGGAAATGCGCGCAAATGCGGGCAGATGTTCGCGCGAAAACCAGTTCCGGCAGCCGGATTCCGCCGCCGCCGCACCCAAGCGCAGGGGAATTCTGCCACGGTCCGCGACTCTCTCGATGACGGCATTTGCGGGAAATTGCGGGGAGTTGCGCCTAGGAAACGCTCATCTTCCGGCCGCTCTCGTACCACTCGGGACCCGGCTGTTCGGGGGGATCGTCGTAGCGCTTGATCTCGAGTTCGACGTTGTCCGGATCGTAGAAATAGGTGGCGTAGCCCACGCCGTAGGCGCCGAGGTTCTTCTCCTCGCCCCGGTGAGGCTCCTGGCCGCTCGCCCGCAAGCGTTTGATTACATTGTTGTATTCGGCGTCATCCATGCAAAACGCGAGATGATCCATCCCGCCCTTCACCTCGATGTCGTCGGACACGAAATCCTTGGCGTGAAACAGGACGAGGATGTCCTCCCCCACGCGGAAGACGACCTGGTCGATCTCGCCGTCGTGGATGAGCCTGCGGCCGACGGGCTTGAAGCCCATCACGTCTCGGTAGAACGCGATGGATTTTTCGAGATTCGTAACGCGCAGGGCGACGTGTTCGATCATTCGTTTCATGGCGGCCTCCTATATTGGAGGGGAACTAGTCGTCGTAGGCCTTCACCGTGGGAACCGTGATGGGGGATTCGGGTTCGGTCCGGCCCTCGGCCACGGCGCGAATCGCCGCGATGATCTGGCGATACCCCGTGCAGCGGCAGAGGTTCCCCGTGAGCCAGTGCTGAATCTCGGCTTCTGAGGGGTCGGGATTCTCATCGAGCAGTTTCTTGGCCGAGACGATCATCCCCGGCGTGCAATAGCCGCACTGCGTGGCGCCGTAGGAGGCGAAAGCGGCTTGCAGGGGATGCAGGTCTTCGAGGCCGCCGAGGCCTTCGATCGTCTCGACGTTCGCGCCGTCGGCGCGCACCGCGAGGACGAGGCACGAGCTGATGAGTTCACCGTCCATGATGATCGAGCAGGAGCCGCACGCCCCCTGATCGCAGGCGCGCTTGGTGCCCATCATGCCCAAATCTTCGCGGATGAGATCCACCAGATAGCGGGTGACGGGAACCATGGCCTCGACGGGCTCTCCGTTGAGAACGAAAGATATCATCTTTTTTTCAGACATATCGATCCCCCACATATTGCGGCTGCGCGCTGTTTTGATGTGTTCCCATTATACCATGTTTCAGACCGGTGTGCACAAGAACCCCTCAAATCTTCCTGAGCGCCGGCAGGAGTTCGTCCGAGATCATCCGCATGCTGTGGAGCGCCGTGGAAAGCGGCATCCCCGCCCAGTGCGTGCGGATGACGAGGTGATTCATCCCCACCTCCTCCCAGTAGGGGCGAAGCTGCTCGTAGCACTCCTCCGGCGAGCCGAGGACGAAGCGATCCTTGAGCAGATCATCGAATTCCTGATCGAAGCTCTCATCATCGGGCATGGCGTCGTCCTGGCCCCATTTGGCGTAATCCTGGTATTTGCCGAACAGGTAAGGCCCCGCCATCTCGAGGGCGGTCTTTTTGTCATGGCTGCAGAAAACCTCCTTGATGCAGGGGAATTCCGCCGGAAACGGCTTGCCGCACCTGTCCAGTTCCGCGCGGTAGAGCACCATCTGCCGCTTTATGGTCGCCGTGGTCGAATGGGGGTTGATGAACCAGTTGTCCCCGATGCGCGCGGCGCGCTCGATGGCCCTGTCGTTGTTCGCCGCCACCCATATCGGCGGATGGGGCTTCTGCACGGGGCGGATGTTCATGCGCACGGCGTCCAGCTTGCATATTTCATCCTCCCAGGTGACCTCCTCTTCCGTCCAGAGACGCTTCACGAGTTCGAGACACTCCTCGAAGCGGCGCACGCGCTGCCCCTTCGGCACGCGGAAGGCGTCGAACTCCGCCTCGCGGTAGCCCAGCCCGATGCCGAACACGAAGTTCCCCCGGCAGAGGACGTCCATCGTGGCGACCGTCTCGGCCACGTAGACCGGGTTGTGGAGGTTGATGAGCAGGATGCCGAGCCCGAGCGTCATCTCGCCCGCCTCGGCCTGCAGGCGCGCGAGGAAGGGCACGATCTGGAGCTGCTTGTTGTTGCCCTCGTTCAGGTAGTGCTGCCCGGTGAAGAGCGAATCCCAGCCCCTGTCGCGCGCCAGGCGCACCATGGCGTACTGCTCGTCCAGGGCGCTGACCATGTCGGTTTCCAGGTGCTGCTGGTTGGTGATGAAGAGCCCTACTTTCATGTCGCGTTCCCTATATGGATGTGGATGGTTGGGGGCCACCATACCCCAAGGCGCGGGACGCCGCTATGCTAGTTGGTCAAACCCGATTGATGAATGAGGGTTTGAGGGCTTGATGCGCGGCGGGAGGAAATGCGGGCAGTTGCGGGAAAATGCGCGGTTGGCGAAAAACTTTTTTTGCCGCCAGATCTGAGTGCGTGACGCTAAGATTTATATGATAACCCTTTTTATTACAACCATTTGTCAGGATAATGCTTTTCGGAAATTTATGGAAAAACCCCGTGAATTTAGCGAATTTTATCGAAAATATGATTATTTGAATATTCTTCATCCATCCCCGCTCCATGAGCGCGCCTCCCCGGGCAGCAGCAGTCAATCCCGAACAAGGAGCAAGGATCAAATCCAACTGAAGAAGATCGAACGCGACTGATGAAGGAGCGATCGAAGACTTTGCGAAAGGGTTCGCCGCCATCCATATCGCCGCATCAATGAATCCCATGAGAAAGCCCCCTCTTCTGCCAGTCCAATGCCAACCTATGCGCAGGAAATCTTTTCCCGCGCCTGGCGCACAATACCCGAGGACGGGTTTTCAGGGAGAAGAGGAATTGCGGGGAAATGGGGGCAAATGCGTGGGTAAAACCAGGGGGGAGGCAGAATTTACGTTTTCGTAGGGGCGGCTCGCGAGCCGCTTGCGCTTTTTCGAAATTGCCATCATGCAGGTGAGATTCCCGTCATTCGTTCTAGGTTACTGTCATTCCGGCGCATGCCGGAATCCAGAGCCGATGGGGGTGGAGATACGACAGCATTCGGCTCTTCTTCGATGAAGCGGAATTGACACCTGTTAACGAAAGGCGAAAGACAAATTCCCTGGATTCCGGCATGCGCCGGAATGACGGCGTAGTGAACTACTCCCCCCTTGAGGGGGAGTCGACGAGGTAAGGGCGTAAGCCCGCAAGCGAGTCGGTGGGGGGTAAAACTCAAGTAAGAAACTAGCGTTTGTATAGGCTATAGAAGATTAGTGTATTAGTTCGCAATTCCTCACTCCTCGCTTAAAAATTGACCCCTCACGTATCAGCCCTCGCACAATATACTCGGCTTCTACTACTCCCTCTCAAGGGAAGTGTATTTCTCCGATGAGCAAGGAAGTAAAGATTGCGCCTCAGTAAAGATGGAACTACGTGTCCGCCTGTGTGATTCACTCACCTCTTTAGCAAACAAAATCGCGACAGAAACAAATCTCGTCACTAGGCTATTCAAATCCCAGCTTTACGCTAAACTCCTCTAGCTTTTTTCGAGAAATTCGAGAATGCTGGATGCAAGGATTTAATCGTTAGGTTGTCTGCACCCTTTTCCCAAAAATAATTTTGACTTAATGAACTATTCCTGTTATTTGCAAAATCCTTAACTTTTCCGAAAAGGAGATTACTACTTGAGTGAATATTGACTCCTTCTTTCCTAATTTCACCAGAGGACCCAATGACAACTCCAATCACCGGTACAATGCTTTACGACTTAGTCCAATGCCCTCACCGGCCTACGATGGACTTGTTCGGCGATCCCGCAAAACGTGATGAGACAAACCCCTTCGTCCAGTTACTCTGGGAAAAAGGGAATGCCCATGAACGTGAAGTCATTGATAGCTTGAAGTTACCGATCGTCGATTTGTCACTCTACCTTGGCGAGGAAAAAGAGCAACGGACCCTCGAAGCTATGAAGCGCGGTGAACCGCTGATCTATAGTGGCCGTATCACCGCAGACGATCTGTTGGGTCACCCCGACATACTACGACGGGATGGTAATGGTTATGTGGCAGGTGACATCAAGGCTGGAGCAGGAGAATTTGGGGACGGAGATAATACCAAGTTTAAGAAGCATTACGGAGTGCAACTTGCACTCTACACAGACATTCTTGAGCGCCTAGGCTTAGCGAGTTCAAAGCATCCATTTGTGTGGGACATTGACTCAGAGGAAATTACTTACGATCTCAATGAACCTCAGGGAATACGCAATCCCTGGACGATGTGGGAAATCTACGAGAAGACGTTATCGCAAGCAAGACGCATCGCAGTTCAGACAGAGGAAACCTACCCAGCTTATTCCGAGGTCTGTAAACTTTGCCACTGGTATACAGCATGTCTTTCCGACCTCGAAAAATCTGATGATTTGACACTTATACCTGAGCTTGGTCGTGCGAAACGCGACGTCATGGTCGACCTCATACCAACTGTGTCCGACCTCGCCACTGCGAACATTGATAGCTACATTTCAGGGAAAAAGAGCAGCTTCCAAGGGATTGGTTCAGGTACGCTCCGAAAGTTTCACGATCGGGCCAAGCTGGCGAAGATGAAAGACGCATGCGCCTACCTGACAGATGCGATCAGCCTTCCTCGCGCAGAAACCGAACTCTTCTTCGACATTGAAGTCGATCCGACGCAGGGGGACTTTTGTTACCTGCATGGCTTTGTCGAACGGCACGGAGTCGACAATTCGACCGAGCGATATGTTCCATTCTTCGCAGAGGCGATCAGTGATGAGGAAGAAGAACGCGTTTTTGCCGAAGCTTTGCGGTATATCGGTGACTGCCAACCCTGCGTCGTCTATTACTATTCGAAGTATGAGCGCACCATCTGGCGCAAGCTGCAATCCAAATACCCCTCCGTATGCACTGCCAGCGATATTGAGGAATTGTTCAGCATCAGCCAATCTGTCGACCTCTATTACGACATAGTCAAAAAAGGAACCGAGTGGCCGACTCGGGATCACTCCATTAAAACACTCGCGACATTCCTCGGCTTCAGGTGGCGGGACAGCCACCCCTCAGGTGCCGCGTCTATCGAATGGTTCAACCACTGGATTCAGACAGGAGATGCTTCAGACAAACAACGAATTCTGGACTATAACGAAGACGACTGCGTAGCGACGAGGGTATTGCTCGACGGTATACGAACTCTCTAACCCGCTTTAGACTCTCGTCCGAAAAAGGACAGCACGCGAGCCGCCCCTACGGTTTCATCTCCACAGGTCGAGAGAGAAGCATAAATCCACGGGGCGGACACCCGGGTTTGACCCTACGCACCCTAACAATCCCTCCCTCCTCAGTCGGGATTGACCACTCACACAAACAACCTCACCCCCGGGTACACCTCCTCCCTTCTCAAATCGGTCTCGTCGTGGCCGGCGAAGATGAGGTCGGGGGCGTCGGCCAGGTCTTTCACGGTTTCGAGCGCGCGCAGGGCGTCGTCCACGTGGATGTGGATGCCCGGCGGTATCATGGATTCGAGGCTCCGGTAGAGATAACACGCGTCCACGGCCAGCACCGCCCAGCCCCGCTTCGCCCGGAAGCGGATGATCTGGTGGCCCGGCGTGTGGCCGCCCGTCCAGTGGACATGCACGCCGTCCGCAATTTCCGCCTCCCCGTCCACGAGTTCCATGCGGCCTGCTTCCAGGAGCTTCTCCGCTTCTTCGAGGTCGCCCAGAAAATGGTTGATGAAGTGGTATTCCGCCGCGTCGCTGCGCCAGAAATCAAGCTCCCTTTTCTGGAGATAAAATTGCGCCCCGGTGAACAGCCTGGGTGACATAAAATGATCCCAGTGCAGGTGGCTCACGATCATCGTCTCGACTTCTGAGGGTTTCAGATCGAAATTTTTAAGCAGTTCATGCTGCGGGCGGTAGTCGGCGTAGTCGGGGTTTCGCTTCTTCTGGGACTCCTCGCTGAAGCCGGTGTCGACCACGACCGGCTTGCCCCCGCCTTCGGGCATCAGCACCCAGAGGAAATAGGGCAGCGTGCGCGTCCGCCCCGACTCGCTGAGATACAAAAGCCAGGATGCGTCGCACGTGCGCGAGCCCTGGCACAGGGCGTAGAGGTTGTAGGTCGTCTCGCTCAAGATGGAAGCCTCCGTGTTGTCCCGCTCGGAAGGGGATTGGTGAAAAACCCCGCAGAAGGAGCGTGTTAAATTTCATTCATCCCTTGAGGGGGTTGTTGCCCCCCTGACAAGGTAAAGGCAACCTCCTTGAAAGAGAAACCCCGTAAAAGCAACCCCCCCTACCCCTGAATATGGGTCTTTTATACCAAACCCCCAGACTCATGCACCCGGCGCACGCCGACTCGGCGCTTCGTTGTTCGATGAAAGCGATTATGCCATTATCTGGAATACGCAAAACGCCCGCTTCGGTATCCCGCTCATAAAAGATTTTTGAAGGGCGCTCGTTTTGGACAACACCTTCATCATCGTGTTCTTCCCGTTCGCAGCCGCCCTCATCATCCCCTGGTTCGCAGAGCGCTTCCGCAAAAACGCCGCGTGGTTCGCCATGGTCGCGCCCGTGGTGAGCACATGGGCGCTCATCGACCTCTACGGCGAATGGACGGCCGGCGGTCAGCAGACCTTCACGCGCGCCATCGCCTGGGTCCCCGCCGCGAACGTGGAAATCTCCTTCATGGTGGACGGCCTGAGCCTCATGTGGGGCTTTCTCGTGGCGGGCATGGGCGCGCTCATCGTGCTGTATTCCCACTGGTATCTCCACGAACAAGAGGCGCTCGGGCGCTACTACGGCTTTCTCATCGCCTTCATGGGCTCGATGCTCGGCGTCGTGTTCGCGGACCACCTGATATCGCTGTTCATCTTCTGGGAGCTCACGAGCATCACCTCGTTCTTCCTCATCGGCTTCTGGTCGGACAGGGACGCTTCGAACTACGGCGCGACCAAGGCCATCCTCATCACGGGGAGCGGGGGCCTCGCCATGCTGGGGGGATTCCTGCTCCTGGGCGACGTGGCGGGCGAATGGCGGCTCTCCCAACTCGTATTCATGCCGGACATCGCGAGCCAGGTATCGCTCGGCGTATTCCTGCTCATCATCCTGGGCGCGGCCACCAAGAGCGCGCAGTGGCCCTTCCACATCTGGCTGCCGAACGCGATGGAAGCGCCCACGCCCATCAGCGCGTTCCTGCACTCGGCCACCATGGTGAAGGCGGGCATCTACCTGCTCTCGCGCTTCTACCCCATCCTGGGCGCGCACCCCGCCTGGGGCTACGTGGTGACGGGCTTCGGCATGACGACGATGATAGCGGGGGGCATGCTCTCCCTGCGCGCGTATGACCTGAAAGCGATTCTGGCCTACGGCACCATCAGCCAGCTCGGCCTCATCGTCACCTTCCTGGGCTACGGCGGCAAGGGGGCGATCATCGGCGCGACGCTTCACCTCTACAACCACGCGGCGGCCAAGGCGGCGATGTTCATGACGGTGGGCATCATCGACCACGAGGCGGGCACGCGCGACGTCAGGCTCTTGGGCAACCTGAAAAAACTCATGCCGAAAACGCACATACTCGCCGTGGTCGCGGCGCTGAGTTTGATCGGCATACCGCCCATGGGCGGGTTCATCACCAAAGAGATGCTCTATGAAGTCAGCCTCCACCCCGGCGGCCCAGGATCCTGGGCGTGGTTCTGGCCGTATCTCACCGTATTCGCAGGGGTGTTCACCGCGCTCTATCACTTGCGGTTTTTAAGCGAGCCCTACTGGCAGGCGGCGGAAGGCGAAGCGCCCAAACACCCCCACGACCCGCCGATGGGCATGCTGGCGGCGCCCGCGATTCTCGTGCTCATGGCGCTCGCGTTCGGCTTGGCGCCGGGCCTTATCGAGAACGCCATCGTCGCGCCCGCCGCATCCGCCACCCTGGGCGGAGGAGCGAGTCTCGAGCTTCACCTCGGCCTCTGGCACGGGGTGAACACACCGCTCATTATGTCGGTCATCACGATGGCGCTGGGGCTCGCGCTTTATTTCGGCTTCGCGCATGTGAAAACGGTGCTTGACGCCTGCGCCCGCTTCTGGGGCAAGGCCCCCGCTCCCGACAGAATCTATGACGCCTCTATCGACTGGCTCAGGAACAACACCTGGGAGATTCTCCTCCTCATCCAGGACGGGAATCTCAGGCGCTACATGCGCTACATGATGGTTCTCCCCACCGCCGCCGTCCTCTACCTCGTCTGGCGGATGGACTGGGGGGCGAAGGTCTTTCCCGATAATTTCGCGGGGTCGTCGTTCCTGCTCGTCGTCATCGCGCTCATGATCACAGGTGCTGCCCTCGCCACGGCGCTCTTTAAGCGGAGGATCCCGGCGATTCTCGCCCTCGGCACGATGGGCTACGGCATCGCGGGGCTGTACCTGTTGCTCAAGGCGCCCGATCTGGCGCTCACGCAGATCATGGTCGAATCGGCCTCGGTCGTGCTCTTCCTGCTCGTGTTCTACTACCTGCCCGAGCTCAAGCCCGTGCCGTCATCGGCAGCGAAGAAGATGCGAGACTGGGGGATCGCCATAGGCCTCGGCGTCTGCACGACGCTCGTCATGGCCGCCGCCATGAACACGCACAAGTTCCGCACCATTGCGGACTACTTCATGCGCACGAGCAAGCCCGTGGCGGGCTTCAAGAACGTGGTGAACGCCATCATCGTCGATTACCGGGGATACGACACTTTAGGGGAGATCACCGTGCTCGTCATCGCAGGCATCGCCGTCTACGCCCTCTTGCGGCTGGTGGGAGAGATGAAATGCGATCACTGATCCTGCGGACGATAGCGCCCGTTGTGCTGCACCTGACGCTGCTCTTCTCCATGTTCCTGCTTATCTACGGCCACAACCAGCCGGGCGGCGGCTTCATCGCGGGCCTGATGACGTCGGTGGGCATCGTGCTCCAGTGGATAGCGGTGGACGAGGAGGAAGGCCGCAGACGTTTCAACTGGCCGTATGAGGGAATCTTCCTGGCAGGGCTGGCGCTCTCCACCCTCACGGGGGTGTGGGGCTATATAAAAGGCGCGTATCTCAAGAGCTCGATATACCGCTTCGAGCTGCCCTTCATCGGCGACGTGGAGCTGTTCACCGCCTTCCTGTTCGACGTAGGCGTGTACGGCGTGGTGGTAGGCGTCGTGATGTGCATCTTCACCAACCTCTGCGAGAAGGAGACGCAGGAGCCCGAGGCGGAGGGTGAATAGACTCCGGGAGGCGATTTTGGGTTGCACGCACGCTTTTGAAGTTCACTTCCCCCTTGAGGGGGAGTCGGTGAGCTAAGGGCGCAAGCCCGCAAGCGAACCGGTG
>JAPOYD010000107.1 GCA_026706735.1 Nitrospinota bacterium
AGTGAGGACGCGGGTCACCTCGCGCCTCACAACGCCCCTGCTTTCTCCCGCATCTTCCACTTGCTCGCATATGGCGACTTTATAACCTGCTTCCAGCAATCGCCCGCAATAGGCGGATGCCGAATGACAAGGCACGCCACACATCGGGATGGGTCCCTTGTCATCACTCTGGCGCGACGTCAACGTGAGTTCCAGCACTTTCGCCCCGAGTTTTGCGTCTTCATAAAACATCTCGAAAAAATCACCCAACTGAAAAAACAGCATCGCGTCCGGATAGCGTCTTTTCATTTCCAGGTACTGGCGCATCGCAGGTGATGGACCACGCCTTTTATTACCCGATGTGTTTTTTGCTTTCTTGGCGTGCAGAGTGCTTTTTGAGGGAGACATACTTACTCTGCCTTCGATTCACGGGGGGATAGGCTCATCCGAGATTTGGAATCAGATTGCGAGGTAAGTTCATTACGTGCAGTTGTGGATTCCTCGGCTGCAGGATTTCCCATTGGGAGGAGCTTGCCGCTCTGCTCCCGCGCCTCATCCAGATTATTCTCCAGCGACTTGACTTCCCGCTTCAACTTTCCGATTTGGGTCCTGAACTTCAACCTGTCCAATGCACCACCAAGCCATGCCACCATGAACCCGCATGCAAACACGGCCAATAGAACATAAAAAAGAGGTAAGTTGATGCTGCCTTGATAATAGGCAACAGTCACCGGCTTCATGTTGATGACACCGAAGCTCAAAATCGCCAATGACAGGATCAAACCGATGATGAGTCGAAGGCTACCCATATCACCACCAAGCCCAACGGGTTTTAAATTTCAAAATCAGGGCGGAATTGATTATAGGTCGTCTTTACATTCTCGGGAATCACCCACATGCCACCGGGGACAGGAATAAGATTATGCTCCCCTTCCCAATGAGGAACTGTGTGCAAATGCAAAAGGCCGGCTGTTCCTGCGCATGTCACCCACAATCTTGCCAATCAAGGATTCCCCGGTGTTTGTCGAGACAGCCACTCCCCCTCAAGCAGACAGGCCATCCTTTTTTCTTCCTGACTCATGCGCGCTAATTCCGATTTTGTGTAATGATCATAACCCTTGAGATGTAAAAGGCCATGCACGAGCAGACGGTCCGCCAGGACGCCGTAATCAACCGACTCCACTTGCGCTTGGCGAAGCACCTCATCCACGCAAATGACCACTTCTCCTAAAAATGTCTTCCTCTCTTTTTGCTCACCCGGGGCCGGAAAGAAATCTGCTGGCGGAAAAGCCAACACATCCGTTGTTTCGTCTTCTCCCCGATATCGAGAATTCAACGCTCGCATCCTCTCGTCTCGAATGAACGCGATGCTGAACCAATCATCTTCGGACCGGAGAACTCTCCGTATGACTTCCAAGCGTTGCCTCAGCGCTTTGTGATTCAGCGTGAACAGCTTTTGCTCGTTTTTGACGAGGACTTCCATTCGCAGCCCCTTTCTTAGGAGCATCTTCTTGCCCTGGATAATGAATCCGGTGATGATGGATGCCAACCAAAACGCGCATGAATGCGTCCTGAATGTTGCTCAAATCCCTGAACGTGAGGCTGCAATTATCCAATTGCCCCTCCATGAATGCACTCTGAACGATTCTATCCACCAAGGCGCTGAGGCGTCCGAGAGAATGATCCGAAAGCGAATGCGACGATGCCTCCACCATATCCGCCAACATCAGGATGCCCGCCTCTCTCGTCTGCGGCCTCGGCCCTGGATAGCGAAAAAATTCTTCTGTCACGTCATCTCCATTTTCCTTCTTCGCTTTCTCGTAAAAAAATCGAATCAAGGATGTGCCATGATGTTGCTGAATTAAATCGATAATCTCTTTGGGCAGCTGATGGCTTCGAGCGAGCTCCACTCCTTCTTTGACATGGCTGACCAGGATGAGCGCGCTCATATTGGGTTTGAGTCTATCGTGACGGTTTTCCCGCCCCTGGTTTTCAATGAAATATTCCGGCTTCATCATCTTGCCGATATCGTGAAAATAAGCACCCACGCGAGTGAGAAGCGGATTTGCGCCGATTGCCTCGGACGCCTCCTCCGCCAAGTTGCCGACGAGAAGACTGTGGTGGTAGGTACCCGGCGCGTTGACGACCATCTTTCTCAGCAGCGGGTGATTCTGGTCGGCCAACTCCAAGAGACGCATATCGGTCGTGAGTTTGAAAACCGACTCGAGCAGGGGCATGGCGCCCGCTACGATGATGACGTTTGAAAGGCCACCGAGCAACGCGATGGGAATATCCGTCCACTGCGTAATCGCGGCACGGAAACCCTCTTGCACATTGAAGCCCAGAGCGAGCGCGGCGCCCAGCAAGCCCAGGATCAGCGCCACGATGAGCACGGAAGTTCTGCGCCGATATTCTTTCCAGCGAATGGCCGCCAGCACGCCGCCGCTCAGGGCGACAAGACTGAAGTTGATGTGATTCGGCAAAATCAATCCGGTTAAAACAGCGGAGAAAACCGCCATCAGCACCGCGGATGAGCGTCCCAGCAAAACGGCTGCAAGAAGAGAAGCGGAGCAAAACGGAATAACATAATAAAACGAGTGGAGTGGAATTCCTCTGAAAGTTTCATGCAACACTTCTGAGAAGAAAATGCCCAATTTCAGCAATACGGCTTGGCTCAAAAGCAGTATTACAAAAAGTGTTACGTTTTTTTGCGATGATAAAAAGCTCACGTCGTATTTCTGCACACAAATCCATGCCAGAACGAGCAAAATGAAAATCACCAGCCCTGTTCCGGTGAAGTTGCCGATCACATGGCTTTGCCGGTAGATCTTCTGCAGACTCTTGAGTTTTATGATCTGTCCTTCACTCAATCGTTCTCCCTCGCGAACAATCATCTCCCCTTGCTTGAGAACCTCGGAAACCGGCGGGACGGAGGCTGCAGCCTTTTCTCTGCTCTCGAGCGTCGCCCTGTTGTTGAACGTCAACGTCGGCTGAACCATCTTCAAGACCTGGGAGACTAAAAGATCGCTGACACCCCGAGGAATGCTGAGGGACATCTTTTGAATTTCTCGCTTGAGTAATTCATCGACCTGCCTGAGTTCCAGGGGATTCATCGATGGACTGACGGAGACCCGATTCCCCGTTCTGATGTCGCGCGCCGTAATCCCCTTTGCCGCATGGGTGGCGTACAATCGCTTATCACTCACAATTTGGCGCGAATACGCCACCTTCAAAAGTTTGGCGATATCCTCCCGTATCGAGTTTGCGAATCTCTCACCTCTCAACCAATTCGACAATTTCTTTGGAACAGCACCACCCACCAGCTTATGGAACGCACTCTCCGCCTTCATGAAGGCAGGTGTCGCGTACAATTCCCGATAAGCTTCCGACTCGGCTAAAAGTGACGGGTTCTTCTGTTTGGCGCGTATGCTCAACTGCTCGGCTTTTACCTTCTCAAGCTCTTTGTCTACCGTCCGTTGAATGGATTCAAAAGCTCCGTTCAATTTGGTATGGACAACTTTTGAGAGTTGAGTATCGATATCGTAACGCGGCAAGACTTTTTCTCTGGCTGCTTGGCGCTTCGCATTCGTAGCGATGGGGTCGACCACGCGCATATCCTGAGGGGCTTTGATGTCCCTGGGGACGACATCGCCCACTTCAAAAGACACGCGAGGCGCCGAAAGGTCGGTTGTAAGCAGGAACGAGAGCACAACGGCGAGCGTTCCACCCAGAATCCATGGGTAGGCCCTTGTGTTGGCAAACGCCAAGACATAACCCGCGAACGACCGCCCGAGCGACGCAAATAGTCGCAAAAAGAAGTTTTTGGGTTTCCCGGCAGTTTTTCCGACGCCGGCTCGATGAATCACGCGACCAACCTCCAGAACCCTTCGCGATGAAGGGATTGTGGACGTATCGGCTATATGTGAACGCCCCGGCAATGCAAGTACTCTTGAGAGAACTCGCTTATATACTGTGGGCCTCGTATGCAGAAACGATTCTTCTCACCAATTGCGTCCGAACTACATCTCGTTCACTAAAATAGACGAAACAGACTTCTTCCAACTCTCCCAAGACGTCTCGAGCGTGAATCAACCCGCACCCGGAAGTTTCGGGCAAGTCGATTTGCGTAATGTCCCCCGTTACGACCGCTTTGCTCCTGGTGCCAAGGCGGGTGAGGAACATTTTCATCTGTTCGGGCGTTGTGTTCTGCGCTTCATCCAGAATGATGAAAGAATCATTCAGCGAACGGCCCCTCATATATGCGAGCGGCGCTATCTCTATCTCACCTCTTTGAATAAACCGCTCCACCCGCTCGAATTCCACCATATCGTTCAGAGCGTCAAACAATGGCCTGAGATATGGATTCACTTTATCCTGCAAATCACCAGGTAAAAATCCGAGCTTCTCGCCTGCTTCCACCACTGGCCTCGTCAACACGATGCGGGCATATGCCCTCTCCAACAACCCGGAAACCGCCATCGCCATGGCCAGATAGGTTTTCCCCGTTCCGGCTGGGCCTATTCCAAATGTTACCCCTTTTTCGCGAATCGACCTTATGTATTCGCTCTGGACCGGGCCCTTGGGAACAACGTATCGTTTCTTCGATGAAACTGATATCCGATTTGCCACCAGGGAGCGGAGCGTGACGTCTTGTTCCGCCGCAACGGTCTGGGCCAGTGTCTTGACGTTCAGTGGGTCGAACCGAAACCCTTCGTCCACGCACTCCGTCAAATCGTCCAGGAAGAGTCGGGCCTTCTCGGCGGCATCGGGCGGGCCTTCAACCACGAACCCCTCGGATACGATTCTGATCTTTACGTTAAACGCCCTCTCTAACGCCTTGAGGGATTCATCCCGATTTCCAATGATATGAACCAACCTGTCCGGCCCGGCCAGCGGGCTTACTGACATCCTTGTCGCCAAAAGATCAGGCTCCCCGTATCTATATGTCTCGGCTATCTATCATCGAATTCCCATGCGCAAACAGATCGTATGCTCTAGAATTACAGGCGTCAACAAAAGAACTTTACTTTCGTTTCGCTTTTTTCCCTCATCCCCTCGGGTGGCTCTTGTCCAAAAGTCCCCGCAGTTTTTGCCTGTCCACATGCGTGTAAACCTCGGTGGTGGAAATATCCGAATGGCCGAGCATCGCCTGGACGGCCCGCAGGTCAGCCCCGTGACTGAGCAGATGAGTCGCAAAGCTGTGGCGGAATACATGGGGGCTCACGCCCTTGCCCACGCCCGCTTCTTTTGCCCATCTCTTAACCCTCGCCCAGAATGCTTGACGGGTCATGGGCCCTCCCCGGCTCGTGAGGAATACAAAATCCGATCTCCGGGCGCGCAGAAGGCTGAGCCGAGCGGTATCCAGATAATCCGCAAGCATTTCTTTCGCTGCATCTCCTATGGGAACAAGCCGGGATTTGTCTCCTTTGCCGTGGACGATGCAAAATCCCGATTCAAGTTCAATTTGATTCAGCTTGAGTCGAATGATCTCGCTGACGCGCATGCCGGTGGCGTACAATAGCTCAAACATGGCCCTGTCCCGAATTGCCTGCGGCGTTTTGTCATCGGGCGCCAGCAAAATCCTGGACATATCTTCTTGAGAAAGCGTCTTGGGTAAACGCTTCCACTTCGAAGGCTGCACGATGTCCGCTGTAAAATCCTCTTTTATATCTCCATCGCGAACCAGCAACCTGGCCAGCGCGCGAATGGACGCCAGGTGCCGCCGAAGCGTGGTATCTGATTTCCCCTTCTCCCGCTTATCCTTGAGATAATTGATAACGGTGTTTTTCGACCAATTCGCCGGTGAAACATCCTCGTTTTCCTGCAGCCAGTAAAAAAACGACTCGATGTCACGCCCATAACTCTCCACGGTATTTATCGCACGACGACGCTCGATCAGGAGAAAATCCCTAAAAGCCCTTAAAGTATCGACCAAGCGGGCATTCAGCGATACTCCATTATTTTTTTCATGATCTTCGGTCGAAAATTTTTCTTTCTTCAACGTCCGAACCTCATTGCTCAGGATTTGCCCCACGTGAGGCGGGTGAATCGACACCAAGAATCATAGGAGGAAGAATCTATTTTTTTCGCCAAGAAAATATAGAAACAGGCGGCCAGTGATACCTCAAGCATCATCATCACCAATTTCAGGGCCGACGAGCCCTGCGCATCCCACAATTGCAGATGAACGAGTTGAAGATGAACGAAATATGCAAGCAACCCCGTCAAGATTCCAAGCACCAAAAGCCTGTTCAGAGAATGAACCAACTCCTTTTTCGGGAAATCGCTCCACTCCCGTATGACGCCTCTCAGCAACAACACCGCGTTCAAAGCGCTTGAGCACGATGTAGCGAGTGCAAGACCGATAAACCCAAACGGAAACATCAGGGCGACGCTGAGTGCTACGTTCGCGAGCACAGCGATATTGGCGCACCGCACCGGGAAACTCGTGTTCAATCGAGCGTGGAACACCCCGGCTAAAAGCCTCGTGACTCCGAAAAACATCAGCCCGGCTGCATACGCCTGCAAGGCGGCTGCGCTAGCGACTGTATGGTCTTGCGTAAAGGCGCCTCGCTCGAAAATAACCTCCATGATCGGATGAGCCAAAGCAATCAGGCCGAACGTAGAGGGAATCGTGATGAACAGCGTCAGTCTCCCCGCTTCGAGCATGGCGTTGCGCTCGGAGTCTCCGGATGCGGAATTTTCCCTGTTCTTCGCCGCATAATCCGACAAGACCGGCAATACGGCGGACACCACCGCGAGACTTAATATGCCATGAGGAAGCTGAACCAACCGATTCGCATAGTAAAGATAAGAAATGGAACCTTCGACCAGGAACGAAGCCAGCCAGCGGTCAACGAGAACATTGACCTGAAAAATAGCGCCTCCAAGAGCTGCCGGCCCCATCAGAGCCAAGCATCTGCCGACGCCCTCCACCCGCCACGGGATGGAGGGAAGCGGCAAAATCCGTAGTTTTCCCATGAAAGGGAGTTGAAAAAAAAACTGCGCAGCCCCGCCGATTACGACGGCCCAGGCGAGCCAACGGATTGCCTCCCCCCTGCTCACCAGAAAACCCGCCAATAAAAGGGCGATGATGATGACCACGTTCTGGAGCGCGGGCGCGAAAGCGGGCACGAAGAAGCGGCGCGCCGCGTTCAACATGCCAGCTGCGACCGCCCACAGGCCGATAAAAATGATGAATGGAAACATGATTCTGGTCAGTTGCGCAGCAAGGCCCAGTTTTTCCGGGTTGCTCGAAAAACCAGGCGCCAGCGCTCTCATCAAAGGTTCCGCGAACCAGATCCCAACCACGCAACCCACGCTTCCTGCGAAGACGAGAAACACCAGCATGCCGCCGGCGAATTTTCTGGCCTGCCTGGCTCCGGATTGTTCACGCACCTCGGAGTAGACGGGAAGGAACGAGGAACTCAGCGCACCTTCCATGAACATGCGCCTGAAAAGGTTGGGAATCGCGAAGGCGACGAAAAAGGCATCGGCCATCATCGCGGCGCCAAAGAATTTGGCGATCAGCAAATCACGGAAAAAACCCGCAACCCGACTGATGAGAGTCGCCAGACTGACGGGACCCGCAAACCTGGAAATGCTCTCCTCCGCAGTGGAATCACCATTTCCTGCCGGCGCAGCAGCAGGAACATTTTCTTCTCGTCCTGGGTTGGGGGATTCAGGTGGTGTGGTCACAAAATTCCTGGCGCCGGGGCGGAGAACTTGACAACCCTTTGTTCCGTGGTATTTTACCGGGGCTGTGAGACAGCCTCAAGCGAAACATTTCAACTATATTCACGGAGAATGAAACAAATTGCCACATATTCGTTCGGCCAAAAAGCGCAATCGTCAGAATATCGTTCGCCGCGCCAGAAACCGCGCTATTCGCACGCAGTTTCGCAACACCATCAAACAAGTTTTGAATAGCGAAGAAAACCCCGAAGAACTGCTGAAACAAGCCCAGTCGCAACTGGACCGCGCAGCCACCAAAGGAATTATCCACCAAAAGACAGCGTCGAGACGCGCGGGAAGATTGGCCAAGCGAGTTCACGCAGCCTCTGCGAAATAGCTAAGCAACCTTGTGCGTTCCGCTTCTTGCAGAGCGGACATCCACCAAAAACAACTCAAGCGTCTGACGAGCCACCTTCAAGTCACTCGTCCGTTTGAGCTTGCGATCCACTTGAAGCAATTTCCCGTACAACTCGCGCAAATAGGCCGAACCCAACCCCCTGACCTGACTCTCAAGCCTTTTCCCCACAAAAGGCGGCAGACCCAGCACTTGAGAAATCCCCTGGGCGCCCCGGCCATTTCTAATCAAGGCCTTTGAAATCGTCCAGCGCCTGATCAAATTGCGCAACACACCGATGAAAACAACGGGGTGTTCGGTTTCCATCATCCGGCGCAAGAGAACAAGGGTTCCACTCAAGCTCCCCTGGCTGAGCGAATCACCCAGCTTATAGAGCAACTCTTCTTTGGAGTGTCCGATGATTTCACGAATCTCTTCTTCGCCGGCAAGCGTTCCCGGCATCACATAGGAGGAGATCTTCTCGAGCTCGGTGCTGAGCCTCATCATGGAGGGCTTGACCATTTCGACCAACAAGTCGGTGGCTTTCGGGCGCAACTCAAATCCCAACTCTACAGCGCGCCCATGAAGCCATTTCTTCAATTCCTCCCCCTCCAGACTATCCACCCGACAAACCACGCTCACCTTTACCAGGCGTTGGAAGAAAGTGGTTCGCATGTCGATGTTTTCCGCGCAAAAAACAAGAACCGTGGACGCGGATGGGTGATCGAGATAGGAGAGAAAGGTGGATTCATCCCTCTCACCCGGCCTGGCGAAATTGAGGACTTCTACGAGGCGCTTGTCCGCCATGAATGGCAGCGTCTGGGCAACGGCAATGATTTCGGACGCATCAGACTCAATCCAGTCGAAACGATCATGGTTGAAATCACCCGGCTCATCACCAAAAACCTTACGACGAACAACGCGCAAGTATTCATCCCGCAAAAAAGAATCCGTTCCTTCCAAAAGGTATATGGGCTTCGGAGGCGCGCTTTTCAAATCGGATAGCGCCGTCAAGGAACTCTTTGGCTTTTTGCGGCTCGGGGCCAATCTAAAAGCCCTCTAATACGAGGCTCACAAGGTCTCTCGACAGTGAGTCGGCTGCTTGTTGATTGGCGCTCGAGCGGTTTGCGGCGCTTCGAGCGATGGACGAGGAAACCGCGAATTCGGCATAAGACTCCATATCCTGATTGATGAGCAATTCCCTCCGCTTTTTGTCATGCAGCCGTATTCGGGTGCGCACAACGACACGATATTGCAAAGCCCTGTCCGTCCGGGTGAAACCGATTGGAGAGAGACGATACTCGCGTAAAACGCCTTCAAGAGCGACATCCGCATCGGGGGAACCGGAAACCCGGAGGCGACCGTCCCGCAAGAATCTCCCTATCACAGCTTTCGTAACGGCACGCCCCAGGCCCGGCTCGTTCGTCTGGTTCCGGAATGGTGGTATCGAAATCGTTCGAGCGTCTTTCAGGTTCCTGGGGCGCAATGTTCCCTCAAGGTCGTAGCCGCAGCCCGCCGTCAGGAAAGCGATAAGCAGGGGAGGGAAACACAGCGTGCGAATCATCCTCAAAAGTACTCCGCTCAAATGCAGACCTCCAAGGAGAGTTCTCGATTTTTCACGCTACTAAAAGCAATTTGCTCGCTCAGCGCAATCAGCTCGTCATAATTCTCGTCATCTGGTTCGCAAACAAGAATATCGACATCCCAGGGGTTTCCGATGACACCCCGTATCGCACCGTTCATGATCTCCGTGGCCACAGGAGCGAAGCCGCCGGGAAGTTGCGCGAAGCCTGAAACCTGCAACGACAAATTCTTCGCCGACGTCTTCATCATTCTTGCAAAAATCTCCTTCGCGCGCCGGTAGAGCTGCGTGAGAGTCAAGTCCTCCAAAGAACCGACTCCCGCGAACAAGACATATTCGGGCGCGAGTCGTCCTTTCGAAGCCAGCATGGCCTGGGATTCCCATACACCGCTCAATTTGCCTTGTTGCACCAAGCGGCTCGCCTCGTTTTCCAGCAAGCGATCGATCGCTCCCAATCGCCCTTGAAACGGAAAATCTTCCACCGCGAACATAGAAACAGCGGCGAAACTCTTTACCTCGTGCAGTCCCTGAGGAAACAAGCGAAGGCGAATCACCTATACCGCCATTTTCTCTTGATGGAGACGGTCCAGAATGCCGTTCACGAATCCAGGAGCATTCTCCGGTCCATATCGCTTGGCCAGGCGAATTGCTTCATCCATCGTAACCGCAGGCGGGATATCCGGTACAAAATACATTTCGCAAACGCCCAAGCGCAGAATGCTTTTCGATACAGAATCCATGCGTTCGAGCGACCAACTCGCGCTCGCTTCGGTGAGTATATCGTTAATCTGTCGGTTTTTTTCCAGCATGATTGCCATCAACCTGTCGGCGAACTTTTTTGAATTCTCGTCCGCCGGATGCAAACGCCAATAACGCTCGACTTCCTCCGGAGTCAGACTGCCGATGCGATCAGTATGATACAGGATTTGAAACGCAAGCTCTCGCCCCCCCCTTCTGTTCTCGACCATCATTTCCCCTCTTCGAGAGCGTCGTTCCCGTCCCCATCCATTTTCGAGAATAAATTCGCCATCTCCACGGCCGCCAAGGCGCCTTCGTATCCCTTGTTTCCCATCTTTGTTCCCGCACGCTCGATGGCCTGCTCAATCGTATCCGTGGTGACAACGCCGAATATGGTCGGCACCCCCGTCTGAGCACCCACCTGGGCGATGCCCTTCGTCGCTTCGGCGCACACCAGATCATAGTGAGAGGTAGCGCCCCGTATCACGCATCCCAAGCAGACGATGGCGTCGTAATTTTGTGATTTCGCCATCTTCATCGCAGCCGCCGGAATCTCGAACGAACCCGGCACCTGCACGTGTGCGATGTCGGACGCGGATACGCCGCATTGGCGCAAAGCCGTCTCGGCCCCTCGGACGAGGTGCGTCACGATAAAATCGTTAAATCGCGACGAGACGAGGCCAATCCGCAGGCCCCGCCCGTTGAGATTGCCTTCCACCGGATTATCCATTCCCTCTCCAAGCACCTTTTATGGACGCTGCAAGTAGGATTCCTTGCCATCCTTCCTCTTCTTCTGCATTGACGGCAAGGGCGGCTCCATGTCTACCGCCACCCTGTCTTCAAGTTCGAGGCCATAGCCTTCGAGCGCAACAATCCTGCGCTCATCATTCGTCATGATCCGAATCCGGCGCAAGCCCAGGTCCACGAGGATCTGGGCGCCTATGCCGTAATCGCGCAATCCCTGGAACGGCGCGCTCTTGATTCTGATTTTCTCATCCATCTCACGCGCACCGACGGCCATCTGCTCTTTTCTGGAAAACTCCTCTCCCATCGAATCGGGTTGTAAGAATACCAGCACACCCTTACCCGCTTCCTGAATTTTGGCCAGCGCGTTTCTGATCCTGTCCGGACAATCGGAGCGCAAAATCGCCAACAAATCCCAGATGGCATTCACCGGCTGCACCCGAATGTGGGTGGGCTCATCCGGGTTCAATTCCCCCATCACCAAAGCGGCGTGGATCCTTCCGCTGCTTTGATTGTGGTATGCATACACCTTGAAAGTGCCGAATGCCGTCGGCATCTCGGCCTCCTCCACACGCTCCACGAGACGATCGTGACGCATGCGATAAGCGATGAGATCCTTAATCGTCACGAGGGATAAATTATTTTTTTCCGCTACCTTTCGCAGGTTGGGCAGACGCGCCATCGAACCGTCTTCATTCAATACTTCACAAAGAACACCCGCGGGCTGAAGACCAGCCAGACGAGCCAAATCCACCGTGCCCTCCGTGTGGCCTGCTCTCCTGAGCACGCCCCCCGGCTGCGCCCGCAGCGGAAAAATATGGCCTGGCGTCACGAGGTCCGACGGCCTGGCGTCTTCCTGTATGGCGGTTTGTATGGTGTGGGCCCTGTCGAAGGCGCTGATGCCTGTCGTGACGCCTTCGCGCGCTTCTATGGAAACCGTAAAAGCCGTGCCGAAAGCGGAGCCGTTCTCGCCGACGGGCACCATCATGGGAAGACCCAGAGATTCCACCTTCTCCGGCGTGAGCGCAAGACAAACGAGACCACGCGCATGTTTCGTCATGAAGTTGATCGCCTCGGGCGTCACCCTCTCGGCCGCCAGGATGAAATCGCCTTCGTTCTCGCGATCCTCATCATCCACCAAGACGACGATGCGGCCCTCGCGAATATCGCCAATCGCCTCTTCAATCGTGGAGAAAGGACTCGCGCCCAAATCCTTATCCTCCTTCGGCTCAGGCATAGCCTTGCTCCCTCAGTTTCTCCATCGTGACGCCATCATGAGACCTTGATTCCGCGTGGGGAGCGAGCAGCTTTTCCACGTATTTCCCAATTAAATCCGCTTCGAGATTCACGGCGGCGCCGTCTTTCTTCTCCGTGAGTGTCGTTTGCTCGCTCGTATGCGGAATAATCGACACCGAAAAAGTCTTGCTATCACACGCCGCCACCGTCAGGCTGATTCCATCAACCGCGATAGACCCTTTATAAACGACATAGCGCATCACCTCCACCGGAGCTTCGAAAGTGAGCCAAATCGAATCGCCCTCGTTTTTTCTGCTTCTAATCTTGCCCACGCCGTCGACGTGGCCACTCACGAGATGCCCTCCCAGGCGTTCTCCCAGCGCCATGGCGCGTTCCAGATTGCATCGGCCGCCGACGGCCAGTTCGCCTAAATTCGTGCGCCGAAGCGTCTCGATGGACAAATCGGCCTCGAATTTTCTTTCATCAAAATCAACCACCGTTACGCAAACGCCGTTGAGGGCGATGGAATCACCGAGCCTCACGCCATCCAAAACAGCCGGCGCCTCGATGGCAATTCGCGCGCCATCGGCGTCTTTTCTCAATGAGCGAACCGCGCCTACGGTCTCGATAATTCCGCTAAACACCTTTTCCACCCTCAAATTCTTTCCAAATCGGTTTTTTGAAATATCCTTGAATCAATAAATCATCTCCAATAACTTCATGTGTTACATTAAATAACCCGGGCAGAGATTGCAATTCCGCTTCATCAAGGCCTGAAATCGCGCCCGGCGCCTGCGCATCCCCCACTATCAGGGGCGCCAGAAAATACAAGAGCCGGTCCGCCAGGCCTTCCCGAATGAAAGAACCGTGAACCCGACCGCCGCCCTCCACTAAAATATGACGAACGCCGCGGCTTCCCAAAACCTCCAACACCGGAGCGAGCGACACCCGGCCTTTCGGATCTGCTTGTACGCGAACGACTTCCGCACCTGCCTCGCGCAACGCCGTTTCCTTGGCTGAGGGCGATGCGTCCGTAGTCGCAATGATAGTGGAACTCCCCTGCCGGGAGGCCAGGACCCGGGCGTGAGAGGGCGTCCTGAGCTCGGAATCCAGGACGATTCTCAGCAATGGCTTGCCTGAAACTCCATCGGGTCGTGGCGTAAGCAACGGGTCGTCTTCCAGCACCGTCTCCACGCCCACCAGAATGGCGTCCACTTTGTTTCTGAAATGATGACCTGCGTTTCTCGCCGCCTCGCCCGTTATCCATCTGCTCTGCCCGCTTCGGGTGGCGATTTTTCCGTCCAGACTCGCGGCGGCCTTCAGGGTAAGAAAAGGACGGCCGCACCGCCACCAATGAAAATATACTTCATTCTGGCGCACCGCCTCCTCGGCCATTATACCGGTTTCCACCTCGACGCCGCGTTCGCGTAGGTGCGAAAATCCTTTGCCTGAAACTTGCGGATTCGGGTCCGAGACAGCGGCGATGACGTGAGAAACGCCTGAATCTGCCACGAAAGGCGCGCAGGGAGGCGTTCTGCCCTGGTGAGAACACGGCTCCAGGGTGAGGATCAAAACGCCGCCTCGTGCCCGCCCGCCCGCTTCCTGAAGAGCCAGAACTTCCGCGTGCGGCTCCCCCGCCTTTTCGTGCCAGCCCCGGCTCGCTACCTCTCCGTCGGCGTCAAGAACAATGGCCCCGACGAGCGGATTGGGGCTCGTCATTCCCTCCGCACGCCCCGCGAGAGAAAGGGCCTCGGCCATCAACTCGTTTTTACGCTCGGCAGAGAGACGAACCATCAAAGTGAAATCCCGCTCAATGGATCTCAACCGTCTGGTATGAGCCGTGCGTTACGGTCGCCTGTGCTGCCGCGAGCCTCGCAATCGGCGCTCGATAAGGCGCGCAGGAGACATAATCCATTTTCATCATATGGCAAAATTCAACCGACGTGGGTTCGCCGCCGTGTTCCCCGCAAATGCCCACTTCGAGATTCTCCCGTCTCGCACGGCCGCGCTCGATGCCAATCTTCACCATCTCGCCCACTCCCTCGCGATCAACGGCGACGAAAGGATCTCTGGGAATCAGATCCTTTTCGATGTATTTGGGCAGGAACCAGCCCGCATCGTCCCGGCTCAAGCCATAGACGAGTTGCGTCAGATCGTTCGTGCCGAAACTGAAGAATTCCGCGCTGTCGGCGATCTCCCCCGCCCGGAGGCAAGCCCTGGGGATTTCGATCATCGTGCCCGTGAGATACCGAGGCGTCACGCCTTTTTCCTCGATCACCTTCTGTGCAATGTCGTACACGATGTCGCGGTTGAACGCCCATTCCCTAACGCCGGAGGTGAGAGGAATCATGATTTCAGGAAGCACGTCCACGCCGCGTGATTTCATCTCACAGGCCGCCTCGATGATGGCTCGCACCTGCATTTCGGCGATTTCAGGATAGGTGACCACCAGACGACAACCGCGGTGGCCCAGCATGGGGTTCTGCTCTTCGGTTGCTTCCGTGGCGTTGCGCACGGTGTCGAGGCCTACGCCCAACAGCCTGGCCACATGCTCCATGTCTTCTTCCGTCTTGGGCAGAAACTCATGAAGCGGCGGATCCAGCAACCTGATCGTTACGGGTCTCTCCTTCATCACTTCGAAGATGCCGATGAAATCCTCGCGCTGCATGGGCAGGAGATGATCAAGCGCATCTCGCCTGCCTTCCTCCGTAGACGCCAGAATCATCGCGCGCACGTAGTCGATGCGCTCCCCCTCGAAAAACATATGCTCCGTGCGGCACAGGCCAATGCCTTCGCAGCCGAACTTGATGGCCGTCTCGCTGTCCGTGACCGTGTCGGCGTTCGCGCGAACGCCCAGGGTCCTGATCTCGTCCGCCCATTCCATCAAGGTGGCGAAATCCCCCGAGAGCTCGGGCTGCTTGAGCTTCGCCTCGCCCAGAATCACCTCACCGGAAGTACCGTTCAGGGAAATAAAATCACCCTCCAATACCGTCTCGCCATTCACGCGCATCACCTTCTCATCCGCCCTGACGTTCAAGGCGCTGCAGCCGGTGACGCAGCATTTCCCCATCTGTCTCGCAACGACGGCCGCATGCGAGGTGAGCCCGCCGCGCGCCGTGAGGATGCCCTGGGAAACGTTCATCCCGTTGATGTCCTCCGGGCTCGTCTCCTGACGCACCAGGATAACGGGATCCCCCGCTTCGGCCCGCTCCACCGCATCCGCCGCGGAGAAAACCACCCGGCCCACGGCGGCGCCCGGCGATGCGGCCAGACCCGTGGCCACCACCTTCAGTTCCTCCTCGGCGTCGATCGTGGGATGCAGCAACTGATCCAGGCTGTCAGGGTCCACCATCTTCAAGGCGGTTCTTCTGTCTATCACGCCTTCACTCACCAACTGAATGGCGATTCGCACGGCCGCCGCCGCCGTTCGCTTGCCGCTTCTCGTCTGGAGCATGAACAGGCGTCCGTTCTGAATGGTGAATTCCATGTCCTGCATGTCTTTGTAATGGGCTTCGAGCTTTTCGGTAATGCTTTCAAACTCGGCGTAGCATTCGGGCATTTTCTCCTTGAGGCTTACGATGGGCTCAGGCGTCCTGATTCCCGCCACAACGTCTTCGCCTTGGGCGTTAAAGAGTATCTCGCCATAGAGCGCGTCCTCACCGGTCGCGGGGTTCCGCGAGAAAGCAACCCCGGTGCCGCAGTCCTCCCCCATGTTGCCGTACACCATGCACTGCACGTTCACGGCGGTGCCCCAGTCATGGGGAATGTGATACAGCCTGCGGTAGGTGAAAGCGCGATCGTTGTTCCAGGAATTGAACACCGCCTCGATGGCCAGGCGGAGCTGTTCGTAGGGGTCCTGAGGAAAACCCGAACCCGTCTTCTCTTTCACGAGGGCGGCGTATTCGTCCACCAGTTCGGCCAGGTCGTCCGCCGTCAGATCCAAATCGGAAGCTGCCCCCTTGCGCTGTTTCATGGCCTCGATCTTCGATTCGAAATCGTGGTGATCCATCTCGAGAACCACGTTGCCGAACATGTTGATGAACCTGCGGTAGCTGTCGTATGCGAAGCGGCGGCTCCCCGATTTCTTCTCAAGAGCAGCGACCGTCTTGTCATTCATCCCCAAATTCAGGACGGTATCCATCATGCCCGGCATCGAGTCGCGCGCACCGGAGCGCACGCTCACCAGAAGTGGATTTTCATCGCCGCCGAATTGCGCTCCCATTGCATCTTCCAGCCACGCCATCTGTTCCTTCACGCCCTCCCAGAGCCCCTCGGGAAAATCGTTTTGTTTCAGGTAATCGACGCAAACCTGCGTAGTGATTGTGAAGCCCGGCGGCACAGGAATGTCCAGGCTCGCCATTTCCGCCAGATTCGCGCCCTTGCCACCCAGCAGATTGCGCATATCGGCGCTTCCGTCGGTTTGCCCGGCGCCAAAGGAATAAATCATCTTCTCCGTCATCACCTGCATCCTCCCGCGCCTCTCGCGCGTCTGAATAAGGGTTATGGATGGCTGAAAACCTGCTCCAATTATTTCGTCGCTCTCAATTGGATTTTCGTGAAATCCGCGTTTGCCGCAAACAGCGCGCCCACGCCGGCCATCAGCGCAAGACGGTTTTTCCGCAAGGCGGCGTCCTCGTCCATCACCATCACCTCATCGAAAAAATCATCCACCACGGGCCGGATTTCTGCGATGGCGGCGTTCACGGAAACATAGGCCTCCTCCAGGGAGGCGGCGTCCTCCACCCGGACGTTCGCCAACGCGTCTTTCACCGACTCTGAAACAGCGCCCAAGGATTCGTTCAGCCTCTTCTCGGCGTCATCTACAAGAAGACCCTCATCCAGGCTGTCCGCCGCATCATGTTCACCGCCCTGATTCGCCTGGCGGATAATGTTGCTCACCCGCTTGAAGGTCGTCGTGAGCGGCTCGAAGGTCTCTTCGCTGGACGCCAACCGCTCAAGTGCGCGGAGCCGCGCCCGCGCATCTATTACATCGCGCCAGCCCGTGTCGTCTCCAGCCGACAGCACTGCTTCCACCAGGTCGCCTCGCGCGCCGCCGCGAGAGAGATAGGCGGACACCCGATTGCGAATAAAAGCCAGAATTCCTTCAACCACCTCGGCGGCATCACCTCTGAACTTATCCTGCAAAGGTTCGCTCGCGACCTCCACCCATTCGGACAACGAGACCCTGAAACAATTATCCTCCAGGATGAGCAGAATCGCGTTGGCCGCGCGCCTGAGCGCGTAAGGATCCTCCGAACCACTGGGCAGATAACCCAGGCCCACCATGCCGACGATGGTGTCCATGCGGTCGGCAAGCCCCACGATGGCGCCTGCACGGCCTCCCGGCAGGTCGTCCCCTTCTCCCCTGGGGAGATAATGCTCATATATGGCGCGGGATACCGCCTCACTCCTGCCCTCGCGCTCGGCGTAGCGCTGCCCCATGACGCCCTGAAGCTCGGGGAACTCATACACCATGCCGCTCGTTAAATCCGCCTTGCACAGAGATGCCGCCTCGTCCACGGTTTTCGCCAACACGTCATCGCCCGGCGCGAGTTTCCCGCACAACCAAGCGCCCAGGCGTTTGAAGCGCTCGACCTTGTCCCAACTCGTGCCCAGCTTCGGGTGATAGACCACACCCTTTAATTCTTCCGCCATGTCGACGAGGGGCGTTTCGAGATCTTGTCGCCAATAAAAATCCGCGTCCTCAAGTCTGGCGCGCACAACTCGCTCATAGCCCTTCCGCACCACGCTCATGTCGTTCGCCCGCGTGTTGCTCACGCCGATGAAGCAGGGAATGAGCCGCTCTCCACCCTTTTCCCTGAGCGCAAAACACCTCTGGTGCACCTCCAGGGTGGAGATGATGACCTCCTCGGGCAGGTCCAAAAATTTATCATCAAACCCGCACGCCACCGGAAACGGCCACTCCACCAGATGCGCCACCTTCTCCACCAAGCGCTCCACGGCCTCCGCATCCGCCGCGGGTTCACCTCCCTGGGACTCGGCTGCTTCCAGGACACACGCGCGCACCATGGGTATGCGTCCGCCCCCGCTTCCGTCATCGACAAGAGGCTCCACATTATTCTTATGCAATACTTGAATATAATTCTGAAAGCTATTGATATTTAATTTATTATTCCCATGAAATCTATGGCCGTATGTGACTGACCCAAAAGGCGGAAGCGATGCCTCCCCATTCGATGCAGGGCCAACGACACCCTCCTGGCCATAGACTGCCAAAACCCATTGAACGGGCCGGACAAACGAGAACTTACCGGCTCCCCAGCGCATGGATTTAGGAGACGGCAAGTCCTGGATGAGTTTCGTCAGCAAAGGCCCTAAAACGGCTTTGGTCTCATTCCCTAAGTCTTCTCTGAAATACATCAGGCGCGCCCCCTTGGGCGTATCCACCTGTTTGAGCTCGGACACATCCGCCCCGTTCGTTCTGGCGAAGCCGAGAGCGGCTTTCGTCGGATTCCCATCTTCATCGAATGCGTTCTTAACGGGGGGACCCAGGATTTCCTCCTGGAGTGGTTTCTGGCGCTCCGCCAAATCGGCCACATGCAGGACGAGCCGTCTCGGTGTCCCGAATGTTTCCAAACCCTTGGAAGAGAGGCGCGCTTCGCCAAACGCCGCCTCCGACCGCTCCCTCAGTGCGGCGAGCATCCCCGGCATATAGATGGAGGGGATCTCCTCGGTCCCGATTTCAAAAAGCAGTTCTTTGCCCAAACCGAAACCCCCTAGCCTTCGCCCGCGTTCTGCTTGGCCTCTTGCACTTCATATTGCGCGGCGTAGAGGGCGAGATGATCCTTTCGCTGCGCTTCTTCCCTTATGAGAGGGAAACCTGCTTCGTAACGGGATTTCAGATAACTCTCCGCGCATGCGCGCGCCATTTTCCTGATTCTACCGATGTAGCGCGCCCGCTCACTTACGCTGATGGCGCCCCGCGCATCCAGAAGGTTGAAGGTGTGCGAACACTTGAGCGCGTGATCATAGGCGGGAAACGTGAGGCCCTTCTCCACGAGACGCAATCCTTCGGCCTCGTATTTATCAAAAATATCGAAATGGATTCTAACATCAGCCTCCTCGAAATTATAATGGCTGAACTCCACTTCCGTCTGATAGTGCACGTCGGCGTACCGGACGATTCCGCCATCGGTATCTCGCGCCCAGATGAGGTCGTACACGCTTTCCACCCCTTGCAGATACATGGCGATACGCTCGAGCCCGTAGGTCAATTCCGCGGACACCATCTCCAGGTCTAGCCCGCCAGCCTGCTGAAAATACGTGAACTGCGTGACTTCCATGCCGTCGAGCCAAACCTCCCAACCCAGACCCCATGCGCCCAGGTTCGGGGATTCCCAATCGTCCTCGACGAAGCGGATATCGTGATCGAGCGGGTTGATTCCCAAACTCACGAGGCTTTCGAGATACTGCTCCTGCACGTCGATGGGCGAGGGCTTCAAAATCACCTGGTACTGATAGTAGTGCTGCAGCCTGTTCGGGTTCTCTCCGTAGCGGCCGTCCGTGGGCCTTCTGCTGGGCTCGACGTAGGCCACCTTCCAGGGTTCGGGGCCGAGGGCGCGCAAAAAAGTGGCCGGGTTCATGGTGCCCGCGCCCACCTCGATGTCGTATGGCTGCTGGATGACGCACCCTTTCCGGGACCAGTACTTCTCCAGCTCCATGATCACTTCCTGAAACGTCAAGGCATCGCTCAACCGATAAACTCCTTATGCAGGACGCGCACCGCATTCTCCGAGTCAGCCTGGCGAACCACAACGGATATGGAAATCTCCGAAGTCGAGATCATCATGATGTTGATGCGGCTTCTCGCCAAAGCGGAGAAAACGCGCGCCGCCACGCCGGCCTGGCTTTTCATGCCCACGCCCACGACGGAGACTTTCGCGATGTCGTCATCGCGGGAGATGGTGGCTCCGCCGAAGGATTCGTTCGATTCCACCATGATTTGTTCCGCGTGCTGCGCCATGTCGCTGTTCACCGTGATGGAGATGTCGGTCAGACTGTTTTCGCTCACGTTCTGGACGATCATATCCACCATGATGGATTTCTCGGCCAACTGGCCGAACAAGGCGGCGGCGATTCCGGGCCTGTCCGGCACGGCGCTTATCGTGAGTTTCGATTGTTTCGAATCGCAACTCACGCCGCGAACGGCGGGTGACTCGATTCCCGTCGACTCTGGAATGATCAATGTTCCCTCTCCCTCATCAAACGCGGAGCGGACGACGAGTGGAAGGTCATACTTCGCCGCCAGATCCACAGAGCGCGCCTGCAGCACTTTCGCGCCCAGGGACGCGAGTTCCATCATCTCCTCGAACGATATCTGCTCCATGCGCTTCGCGTCAGGGACAATACGCGGGTCTGCCGTGTACACCCCGTCCACATCGGTATAAATCTCGCAGCGATCCGCTTCAAGCGCCGCGGCCAACGCCACGGCGGTGAGGTCGGAGCCTCCACGCCCCAGCGTCGTCTCCTCGTCGAACTCATCGACTCCCTGAAATCCCGCGGCGACGACCACCTTTCCCCCGTTGAGTTCCTTGAGAATCCTCGCGGGGCGGATGGAGCGCACGCGGGCCCGGGTGTGGGCACCCTCCGTCAGAATGCCCGCCTGCCCGCCCGTCAATGATATCGCCGGGATTCCGGCCGCATCGAGGGCGATGGCCAGAAGCGAACTCGCAATGCGCTCCCCGGAGGTGAGCAGCAAATCCATCTCCCGCCCTACTGGCTGAGGCGAAAGCGCATGCGCGAAGCGAATCAGCTTATCGGTCTCTCCAGCCATCGCGCTCACCACGACGATAATGCGCTCCCAGGAGCTTCTCGCCGTCGACACCCGCTTCACCACGCCGCGAATTTTATCCAGGTTCGCGACCGAAGTGCCGCCGAATTTTTTTACGACCAGACTCATTTTATCCCATCATCCGCTGAACAACCGTTTCTTCACCGCGTCGAGTGAATAGACACGCCCCGCTCGAGCCAGTTCTTCGGAAAAACCGACTGCCGGTTTTTTCCGCCTCCCCTCGCCGCCGCGAATCATTTCCCAGAGGGCGGCCAACCCGGCCGGGCGCTTCGGCGGCGTCAAATTCTCTCCATCGAAATCCGCCATGGCGAACGGAACGGCATCGGTGATCCATTCCTGGGATTCCACACTGAATCCGTGATCCACCATTACGAGGATGCGGCAAGGCTGGCCCAGTTTTTCCAACAATGGCGACATACGCGCGGCGTCGAATCTCTCGATGGCCCCGATTTTCTCCTCGGGTTCGCGCCACGGGGATATACTGTCCACATCCTCGAGCAAGAAGACGAAATCATGACTCGAAAGCGCCTCGCTCACCTTGGCGGACACCTCCTCCCCCGGCTCATATACATCCGCGCCCCCCAGTTTGGCAAAGCCCTTTGCGAGTTGTGAGTCGGTTATCAGCGCCGAATCCCTGCCTCCCGTCTTTTCGGACATTCTCCCCACCTCTTCGTGGAGGCCGCCGCCCCAAAGCCACACGGAGTTCGCGGCGAACATACGGGTTTGCGCCTTTTCCCTCAAACCCGCATGAGTGGAAAGCACCATCTGGGAATCGTTGACGAAATGAACGAAACGCCGCGCCGCCTCCGCCACCGGCATGTGCTCCCCGATGGGCATTCCGGTAATCGCATGCGGGGGCGAGAAGCCGCGAAAAGATTCCGGTGAAAGCGGCGCGCCCGCGCGCCGATAATAGAGAAGCGCCTCGCAGCCGCCCAGGGGTTCGAAACGGAAAGATTCGCCCTCGTCGGGCGGCATGTGGCGCTCCAGATAAGCGATGAGTTCACGGTTCTCCTCATCCGTGACGCCGAAGCCCGTCGGGTCCAGCATGACGACGCTCGTAGCACCGGGCTTCAAGCACACGAAGTTGAGCCGGAAGACCGCTTCACCTGCTTCGGGGAGAACATCCGCTGCGGCAGCCAGCATCAGGCCGGAAGAGAGTACGCCGGAGGAGCCGAAAAAATTGTTTAGAAATCCATCCAGGGAGGGATACGCATCATCATCGGCTGCAGGTGACCATGCGCCGGAAAAACCCGAACCCGCCATGCGATCCAGCGTCGG
>JAPOYD010000022.1 GCA_026706735.1 Nitrospinota bacterium
CCCTCGTATGTCAGCGTTCCGCTGCGGCTAACCACGCCCACAGTAGCCCTTCATGATGTGGGGACCCTTGATGATCAACTCGCCCGCCTCGCCCACGGGCAGTTCCGTCGTTCCCGTTTCCACGTCGACGATTTTTTGCTCCTGATCGGAGACGGGAGGCCCCACGGATTCCTCCCGGATGAATTCTTCCACGGGAGGGTTCATGTGCGTAAGCGGCGAGGCTTCTGTGAGGCCGTAGCCCATGAAGGTGAGCACGCCTGTTCTCTCCTGCACGACGCGCCTCACCTCGGGCGGCAGGGGTGCTGCCCCGCTCATGATGTACCTGAGAGAGGAAAGGTCGTAGTCGCCCAGGTTCTCATGGTGCGCGATCGCCAGGAGCGCGGGTGGTACGCCGTAAAAGAGCGTGAGTTTGTGTTCCTGCACGAGACGCAGGGCGTCAGGCACGTTGAAGCGTTTCATAAGGACGTGGGTGGCCCCGGCGAGAATGAGCGCGCCCATGATCAGCGCGCCGTAGATGTGATAGAGCGGCAGAAACAGGAGCCCCGAATCCCGATCCGTTATGTGATGGTTCGCCACGCACTGGTGATAGTTCGACACCAGATTCCTGTGAGTCAGCATGACGCCTTTCGGTAGACCCGTCGTACCGCTCGAATAGGGCAGGGCGATTAAGTCTTCCGCGGTGTCGATTTCAGGCTCGGGCAGGCTCTCCGGAGAATGCGGGCTTATCCAGTCCACGAAGCGGGCGTCTCCTCCGCCCTCATCCGTGACGATGACGGCTTCGAGCATCGAGAGTTCCTTCTGCACTTCTCGAACCACGGCGGAGCCCTCGGCCGTCGTGATCAGAATCTTCGCGCCCGAATCGCCCAGCTGATGCGCGGCTTCGGCTTCCTTGTAGGCGGGGTTCATCGGCGTGAAGACGGCGCCAATCTTCGATGCGCCGAAAGCGGCGATTTCGAATTCGGCCGAATTGGGGAGGAACAGGCCGACGCGGTCCCCGACCCCAACGCCCTCGGCGAGCATGGCGCGGGCGCAGGCGTTCGAGAGGGCTTCGAGTTCCCGGAAACTCATTTGGATCTCCCCGTCCACCAGAGCGACCGCGTCGGGGCGGCGCGCGCAAGCCGTCTTGAGCAGGCCATGGAACGCGTAATCGGGATATTCAAGCGGGGGGCGGAAATAGGGAGGAAGGCTGACGCTTTCACTCATCCGCGTTGTTCCTCCATTCGTCATGACCCCAGAACGTTCGCGCTACCCTCGAGCACGGTCTTTGCGGTGAGCTCCAGGCACTTTTCCGTGTTGGGCGGCATGATGAGCCCGGCCCTCGCCTCGCGGTGAAAGCGCTGGAGCGGGTTGTGGCGGAACAGTCCCGGGCCGCCGGCCACCTTGAGCGCTTTTTCCGTGATGAAGGCGGACGCTTCCGCGCAAACGTATTTCGCCTCGTTGATGGCGCCGTACGCCTTGTCCGCGCCGTGGGCGTTGATCATCCAGCCCGCTCTCTGGAGCATGAGGATCGCGCCCTCGAGCGCGATTTTCATCTCCCCTATCTGGCGCTGAATGGCGGGGTATGAAGCGATGGGCACGTTGTCGGGCATGAGCTTCCGGTTCTGCGCGTAGTTGACCACCCAGTCGAAGGCGCCTCCGCCCGCGCCCAGGTAGACGGCGGAATAGCCGAAACCGAACTTGGGCAGAACGTCGGGGCGAATGGGGTCTCCGCCCCTGCCCACGAGATCCTCCACCGGTATTTTCACGTCGTCGTATATCATCGAGTGGCTAATCGTTCCGCGCATGGCGAAGGAATTCCACTCCTGGTCTATCTTGAACCCGGGGTTGTCCGAGGGCGCGATGAGCAATCCCAGGCTTTTCGTGAGGTCTTCCTCGTCCTCCAGCTGCACCCAGAGCACGTAGTAGTCCGCCTCGCCGGCCATGGAGCAGAAGTATTTTTTGCCGTTGATCCTGTAGACGTCGCCGTCCCGAACCGCTTTCGTCTCCATGCGCCACACGCCGTGGAGGCTGGATGTGTTCTCGCTCGCGTAGCTCGCGATGATTTTTCCGCCCCGGATGATCTCGCCGTACCTGCGCTTTTGCTCATCGGTTCCCAGGTAGGTGATGACGTGCGCGATGGAGCTGTGCATGTGGAAGAGCATGGCCGTGTTCGTGCAGCCTTTAGACAACTCGTAGAGGACCATCGAGTAGGTGGCGGTGTCTTCATAGAGGTCTCTGCCGCCCTGGTCTTTCGGAAGCGTCAGGGAGGTGAAGCCCTCTTTGGCCAGGTCGTTGAAATTCTCGCGGGGGAAAATTCCTTCCTCGTCGATTTTTTCGGCTCTCGGGGCCAGGATTTCCTTCGCGTAGATTTTCGCGCGTTCGAGCAAATCTTCATTTTCAGGGTTGATCCGAAAATCCACCTGCTTGTTCCTTACCGTTCACGAATTGGAATCTATGCGCCGCCTCGGTTCCAGCCCCGTCCTTCGTCGCCGTAGCCAACCGATCCGTCTTCGGTGACGACCACGGTGTCCTCGAGTTTCACGAAGCCGACCTCGGGGTTTTTCATGTCGGTTTCGATGGACACCACCATTCCGGGTTCGAGACCCCTGGTCTCATAGGTGGCGGGGTAGGGAACGACGCCCGAGGAGGTGAGGTGCGGCGCTTCGTGCTGGATGATGCCCATGCCGTGTGCGAGGAACACCATCTGGTCGTCGTGTTCGCACTTGGCCTGTTCCTTGAGGGCGGCTTCGTAGATTTCCTGTCCCGTGACTCCCGGACGCACGACCGCGCGCGCGGCCGTCTGCACGGCCTGGATTTCGCCGAGCAAGTCCTCCATGAGCGGCGTGGGCTCGCCCAGGACGGCCATGCGGCACAGATCGCCCAGGTATCCCTGCTTGTTCCCGCCCGAGTCGAGCGAGAGGATGTTCCCCTCATCCCAGGTGGCGTTCGAGGGGGCGCGGTTGTAGCTGGGCCCCGTGCAGGTGAGGCAGTACTCGAAATCGAGTCCCCTTTGGGTCTCGAGCTTTTTCATCTCATCGGCGACCTCGTACATGGTGGTGCCCGGAGCCGTGCTCTTCATGACGTCGAGCATGCACTCTACGATGACTTCGGAGGCTTCCTTGAGCAGGGTAAGTTCGTGGGGCTGCTTTACGGCTCTGAGTTCTTCGAGCAGGTACACGGCGTCGATGAACTTCGCGTCCGGCAACTCCTCCTGAAGCGCCTCGTATGAGTCCGCCGGGAGGAAGCATTTCTCCACCGCCACGGTGCCTTTCTCGTGGCCGAGCCGGCGGATGAAATCGGCCGCGTCCTTGCCGGCCTGATCGGTGTGCCACTGGTTGTTTCTCTTCTCTGGCACCCACAGTGGTTCGACTTCCTGCTGCCAGCCCTCCATGATGTTGCCGATGTAGAACGCTTTGTCGGGCGCGCCCTTCGGCAGACCCACTATCGGCTGGTAGCGGCTGACGCCGATGGCGTCCTTGTGGGCGAAGAAAAAGAATTGATAGCCGCCGAGCAGGTAGCGGACGTTTTCCTTCGAAGTGGCGAGAACAACGTCCGCTCCCTGATCATCCATCAAGGCGCTGAGCTTGTTGTCATCAAAGGGCAGGTTCATGGCGGTTTCCTCTCCAATATGTGATATCTCGGATTCGGTTTTCTGATTTCATGTCGAGAACGTGCACATGATTCTCTCCTGAAAAGTGTATGAAGCGACGGAGAAAGCACTGTCTCGACCATCGGTGGAACAGTAATTCATGAACAGGAAAGGGTGTCATGCAGGACGGAAAAATGCAAGCGGAGCGTTTTGAGCGCGTTTGACTTTCGGTTTTTATGTCAATGGGAGAAATACCCGGAGCGAACCATCTCTAAGAAAGGGGGTCGGAGCCTTGAATTGGCGCCACGCTTCATCGACAATGCTGCTCAATTGAGTAGAACGAATGAGAAGGAGATTTCTCATGTTTACCAACATTGCGCATGCCGCCACCCAACAGGCGGAACCAGGAGCCAAGGCTGCTGATATCATGTGGCTACACGAACCGCTTTTTTGGATTGAAATTGTGTTAGTGGGATTAGTTTTGATTGGAGCACCGATTTATGCAAAATGGGCTCGACGAACAGATGAATCTTCAAAATCTCTTCGAGGCTTAAACCTTCCTAGAGGTTCCGTGCGGGCGATGCTAGCGTTTTTTATTGTCGGCTCGTTCGTGAATGTTCTCGTATTTGGCGCAGCGGTGTTTCCTAAACACTTCGAGCAGATCATTACAGCTTTCGGCACTCTTGCCGGTTCCGTTGTCGGTTTTTATTTTGGGGGGCGTCAGGCGTCACCTCCACCTGAGTAGGATTCGTAACCCCTGAAATCAACAAGAGGACTCCTCAAAATTAAACTACTCGGGATAATTCCCGTAATTTCGTCGATGTCTTAGCTCGTTGAATCAACCGCCCATGGCGATGCCGCCGTTCACATCTAGGCAGATGCCCGTGATGTATTCCGCCTCGTCCGAAGCCAGGAAAAGCGCGGCGTTCGCCACGTCCGAGGGCCTGCCCACGCGGCCGAGCGGGATTTGCTTCACGATCTCATCGTGGCGGGCGGGGAGCCATTCGTCGGTCAACGGCGTGGCCGTGGGGCCGGGCGCGATGGCGTTCACGGTGACGCCGTAGGGCCCCAGCGTCTTGGCGAGCGAGCGCGTGAGGCCGATGACGCCCGCCTTGGCCGATGTGTAGGGAATCCCGCCCGCAAAGCCGCCCGAGCGCCATGCGGATGAAGAGAGGTTCACGATGCGGCCGTATTGCCTCGCCATCATGTGCTCCGAGACGGCGCGGGCGCAGAGGTATTCGCCTTTCAGGTTCACGTCGACCACGGCATCCCAGTCGTCTTCGGTGTATTCGAGGTAATCCTTCTTGGGCGAGATGCCCGCGTTGTTGATGAGGATGTCGATTCGCCTGAATGCTTCCAGGCAGGATTCGGCCATCTCTTGAACAGCATCAGAATCCGAAACGTCGGCCTCGCACGCGAGAACACCGGGCGCTTGCGCGGATAGCTCCTCCGAGAGAGCCTGGACGGCCCGGACGTTTTTATCGCAGAGGAGCAAAGCCGCTCCCTCTGCCGCGAAGCGTCTGGCGATGGCCTCGCCCAGACCGCTTCCCGCTCCCGTGATGATGGCCGCCTTGTCCTTGAGCCGCATGCGGGTCTCCCGGTTAGAATTGAACGAAGCCGCCGTCCACGTTGATGGCCTGGCCGGTGATGCCGCCCGAGTCCTCACAAGCCAGCAGAAGCGCCAGCGGGGCGCATTCCTCTGATTCGATGAAGCGCTTCATCGGCACCCTGTTCCTGAGCTCTTCAGACTGTTCCTCAAAAGTCTTGCCCGTTTCATCGGCCCATTTCTGGATGCTTTCCTCGAACATGGCGGTGGAGACGAATGTGGGGCAGATGCAGTTCGCCGTGATGCCGAACGGGGCGACTTCGGCGGAGAGCGCTTTGGTGAGTCCCAAAACGGCGTGTTTCGAAGCTGCATATGCGCTCCTGTAGGCCAGGCCGATTTTACCCGAAACCGAGGCCACGTTGATGATTTTTCCGGATTTGCGATCGAGCATGGAGGGCAGGACTTCTCGTATCGCCGTGAACGGCGCCTTGGCGTTAATTTGCATGGTGCGCTCCCACACCGCATCGGGAAGCTCGTGAACGGCTTCAAAGCTCACGATGCCTGCGTTGTTCACGAGGATGTCGACCGGGCCGAGCGCGTCGACGGTTTTTCGTAGTGAATCCAGGATATCCTGGTCATTCATAACGTCGCACGGGCAGACGAGCGCCTTCCGCCCCATGGCCTCAATTTCTGTGGCGAGCGCTTCGAGCTTATCGACGGAGCGGGCGGCCAGGGCGAGATTCGCTCCCTCGCTGGCATAGGTGCGCGCTATGGCGCCGCCGATGCCGCCGGATGCGCCCGTGATGAATGCGACTTTGCCTTCTAGTTTCATGTTTTCTCCTTGTCAGGTATTCATTCCCGAAGCCTCATGCGTGCTTATCGAGAAAGCGCTTTTCTCAGCAAACTTCCCGGACGATGGCCTCGAATTCCTCGTTCCCCAGTTGCCGCTTGCGCCAGCGGATCTCCGTGCGGACCCGCTCAACCACGTCCTTTTCCTTCTCCTGAGGGAGGTCTAAGCCCAGCTCACGCGCCTTGGTGCGGACCGCCCAGTTGCCGGAATAATGACCCAGGAGATTGTGCATGCCGTTCCCGAACATCCCGGGCTTCATGCACGAATAGGCCCAGAAGCCCTCCTCCGTGTCGGGCACGCAGTAGTGCACCTCGACCAGATGTGAGAACGCCGTCTTGCCGACGAAGGGCATGGTGTCCGTCATGGGCCACTTCATGATGTCGGAGACGAGTCTTGAGAGTTCATACATTTTCTCGAGCTTAATCCCGCAGTCGATGCCGTAGTAGATCTGGATTACGGCGGCGACTTCCGCCAGGGGCGCGATGTGGGCGCGCTCGCCCAACCCGTTCACGCAGGCGTCGATGAGTTCGGCGCCGCCTTCGAGACCCGCATACAATGCGGCGCAAGCTAGGCCGATGTCGTTGTGGGTGTGGAGGCCGATTTGCGTGCCGGGCAGCAGGCGCTTCATCTCGCAGACGACGTAGGTGTAGACCGGCGTGATCGCCATGCCGTTGATGTCGTCGAGCTTGATCATGTCCGCACCCGAATCCACGAGCCTGCCGCACACCTCGGCGAGCCGCTCGATGGGTATGCGCGTGCAGTCCTGGATCAGGCAGCCCACTTTCCTGTCGGGGCCTGATTTCTCCCGGGCGTAGGCCACCGAACCGCAGGCGCGCTCGATGGCCTGCTCGATGGTGATGTTCGGGTCTCCGGCCATCGATTCGAACAGGCACATCTGGTTCGGGGAGAAGGAAAAGCAAAGGGTCGTGTAGTCCGCGCCGTGCTCCACGTTCAGATCGACTTCCACCTTGGCGAGTTCGGGATTGAGCACGGCGGTGGGATGCACGAGCGCCTCCACGATAACGTCCGGATGACGCTTTTTGACCTCCTCTATTTCCTTGGGGTCGTCGTGGTGCATCTGCACCATGCTCACGCCGGCGTCGACGAGCGCATCAGCGATGCGGATGACCTCATCGCGCCTCAGGGACACGCCGGGCAGCTGCCGGCCTTCCCTCAAAGTGATGTCGCAAAGTTGAAATTTCTCGGGAAGCGTCATCTGCGAGCGTATTTCCTCGGAGAAGCAATGCTGCGATATCCGCCAATTCTCGGTGGTGGGTTCCAAATTGCTGTTCACGGGATAGCCTGGCATTACAACCTCCTTTATCAGGTATCATTGCCTGTAGCGGGATTGGGAAAAATGAGCGATCAAATCTACCTCGTCTGCAAGCATTTTTGTAAGAAATGCCGATACATGTTTTATCCAGCCTCTCGGGGGTCGGCTAGAATCACCAGCTCCACGTCCTTGAGCAGCGGCAATACCTCACGGCCGAAAATCTCCGCCTCTTCCAGGTAAGGCCAGCCGTGCATGATGAAATGCGTCACGCCGGCGTCGATGTATTCACGGAACTGATCCGCCACCATCTCCGGCGTACCCACGAACGTGGTCGCGCCGCCGGCGCGCACCTTGTTCACCCCCATCCAGATCGTGTCGGTGAGCCAGAGGGATTCTCTCGACGCCATTTCGTTGATGCGCGTCTGGCTCGTGGATTCGCTCAGGCGAACCGAATCCGCCCAGGTGGCGGTATTGCCGATGTCGCTGTCGTTCAGCCAGCCTTCCACGGTGCGCCTCGCTTCTTGTTTGGTCTCCCGCACGCAGACGCAGTGGCGCACACCGAATTCGAGGGGAGCTTCACGTTCGAACTCACCTTCCAGTTTTTTGACCTCTTGAATTTCCTTCGCCACGGTGTCGGGTTCATAGGCGAAAAAGACGTGAACGTCACCATATCGCGCGGCGACGCGCTTTCCACCGGGAGAGCTGCCCGCCAAAAAGATGGTGGGATGGGGACTTGAATAGCGTTTCGGCCAGACATGGGCGTCTTCTAAGTGAAAAAAGCGACCCTTGTAATTGACGGGGCCGTCTTCGCGCCAGAGGAGGTGCACGACCTCCAGAAATTCCTCGGTCACCTCGTATCTTTCATCGTGAGGCGCGTGGTAGCCGTAGCGCCTCAAGTCCGCCGAGTTCGCGCCCGAGACGACGTTCAGTGACAGGCGGCCTTTCGTGAAGTAATCGAGCGTGTTCGCCTGCTGGGCGGCGTAGACCGGACCCACCAGGCCGGGGCGGAAGGCGACCAGAAATTTGATTTTCTTCGTTCGGGTCGCTAGGGCGGAGGCCGTCTGCCAGGCATCGAGACAGTGCGTGCCCGTCGGCACCAGAATGTTGACGCACCCGGCGTCTTCGGCCGCTTGCGTGACACGGGCCAGATAATCCATCGTGGCGGGACGCTCGGGCACGGCAGGGTTGATTTGATGGCCATCGCCCGCGTTGAACGAGCACAATGCCCAATGAAACTGAACGGCCAAGTCTTCTCCTGTGTCTTGAATGCGCGCCGGATTTTTCAAAAGCCTTGAATGGGAAGGCTCGTTTCAAGGACGCACCCGGCGCTTTTTGTTGTGAATACTACACCATCGTTGATTCACAATGAATGCGTGAAGAACCCGAAGTATTGTCAATATGCAGCTGTGCGCTCAACCATTGGATGTTCAAGGAGAACGTGTGCGGCGTGGCGCTTCTGCGTATGCCTTGGTTCTGGTCACCATCGCCTGGGATGATCATCAGGGATAGGGCCGCTCAAGGTGCCGCGGCCCGATTTTTGCCTGATGTAGACTGTCTTGTCGTGACCCTCGGGGATTTCACCGCTGAGCGCTTTTTTCAGCCAATCCACGGCCCAGGGGTTCAGGTCCAGTCCGCCGAGACCCTGCATTCCCCACACCCTGTGGAACTCGTTTTCCAGCACCCACAGTTCCTTGGGTGCCGTGATCTCCTCATAGAAGCGGAAAGCATCTTCCAGGTGGCTCAGCGGGTCGAATTCTCCCGTGGCCAGTAGCGTCGGGCAAGCGATTTTTGCTCCCCAACCTTTGAGCGTCATCTTTGCGGCCATCTCATCGAAAGCGTCTTCGTCGGTATATCCGGCCATGTACATGAAGATTTGCTTGAAGCGCGGTGAGGCTTCGCCGAAGATCACGTGCTTGTCCGAGAAGGTCGCGCTGCCTCCCGCGCAGGCCTTGATCCTCTTGTCTGTCGCTGCGGCGAGCGGCGCCCAGTAAGAGCCCATGCTGATGCCGAAGACGCCGATTTTATCCGCGTCGATTTCCTGGCGGGTCACCAGATAATCGACGACTGCAGAGACGGCGCGCTCATAGTTATTTTCGGTCACACGAATTTTGCGCATGTTGGAGATGCCTTGTCCGGGGCCGTCGATGGCGCAGGCATGTATGCCCCGCCGGATCATGTCGTTCTGCAGGATGTAGGGATAAAATTCCTTCGTCTGGTCCATCCCGGGAATGTAAATGATGCAAGGGGCTTTTCTCCGGCCCGGCAAGAGGTGGAGAATGATTTGGATCTCCTGGCCCTCGAAGGGGACTTCGACCCGCTCCACCGGATAATCGGCCAGGGCCATTGCCCGGTCATAGCAGCGGATCAACCCGGCGTGAAGTTTGATCTTCTGCGGATGGTCATCTTCAAAGATGACGTGTTGTCCTTTGCGGTATGATTCCGACGCCTGGATGTAAAGCTCGAGCGCTGTTTCCCGCATGCCGGCCTCTTCCGCCGCCCGGGCGATTTCTTCTTTGTGCTGCGCATCCTCGCCCTGGAGCTTGCTGATCATCTTGTAGTTCTTTACGCCCTGGGGAAGTTCGAACTTGTCGTCTTCGAAGTTCTGTACCATCCCGGCCGTTTTGGCGATGTAGTCCAGAATCCATTGCTGGTTGTCCCGGCGGCGCACATGTTTCAAAGGCATGGAAGTACCCTCACTTGTTTAGTTTTTATGATTGTCTATTTTTGACGAAATAACTTGAAGGCTCAGCATCCGCTTTTTCCTTCGCTTGTAATGGTCAGGATTTCCGCTGAACTCAGGACATCGTTGTCCGATGCGCCCCCCGCGATGAGAACCCGCCCTCCCCCAAGGGAAGTAGCCGTATGGAGGCGTCTGGGAAATTTCATTTCGACTCCAACAAGCCGGAAGCATCCCTTATCGGGTTCGAACACTTCCGCGCTGGCCAGGGTTCCTCCCTCGCCGCCCCAGCCGCCGATCAGGACGACTCTGCCGTCAGGCATCAGCGTGGCGGTGTGCTGCTGGCGGTTGACGCGCAGTTTGCCTTTCAGGGGGATGAATTTTTCCGTCGCCGGGTCGTAGATTTCAGCGCTATCAAGCGTTTTTTCCTTGCCCAGGCCGCCTGCGATGAGCACCCTCCCGTCTTTCAGTCGCGTGGCGGTGTGGCGGCTTCTCTGTGTCGTCAGGCTTCGGACCAGCCTTGTTCTTCCTTGAAAAGACAGGAAAAGCTCCGCGTATCGCGCCCCTTTTCCTTCCGCGCCGCCGAGGATTAGGACGTTGCCTTCAGACAACGCGGTGGCGCTGTGCTGCTGGCGCGCCATGAGCATGGGTCTCCGCGCCGGGATGAAGTGTCCCTTGTCGATCGCGTAAATTTCCAGATGGCGGATGGCGCGTTTCCCGTCGTTGCCGCCGGCGATGAGTACGTCTCCGGTAGGCAGCTTCGTCATGGTGTGATCATAACGGCCATATTTCATCAAGGCCCGTGCACGAATCCCCCCGCCGGGTTGTATGAGAAGAGAATCTCTGAGCGCTTCTCCTCCATTCGTCCAGCCCCCGGTAACCAGAACTGCGTCATTTAGAAGGAGCGCCTTGTGCCAGCCGCGCTTCCTCAGGCCTTGAATCTTGTAGGGCTTGAAGATTCCTTGGGCCGGGTCGTATATCTCGAAATCATCGAGCGGAGAGGTTTTCGTGAGACCCGCGGCGATGAATATTTCGCCTGATTCGAGTTTCGTGGCCGTATGCCCGTGCCGGGGGGTATTCATGTTTCCAGTCGGGGAGAAATCCCCCTCACCGCTACAGGCGGACAAGGCGAAGCCGAGCAAAAAACATAGAATCGTTCGCTTCCCCATCAATACTCCCCAAGGCTTTAGCTATTTGAGACTAAAGGCATCCTGAAGACCTCATGGCCTCGGAAACTCGTCTGTGATACATTTTCGCCCATACCTCAAGTCCATTCCATACCGGGAGCCATTATGCGCGAGACAAGCGATATCCGAAACATCGCTGTCATCGGTGGTGGATACGTGGGCCGGGGCGTTGCGTTACAGTTCGCCCAGGCGAAATTGGGCGTTCTGATGTTCAACCGAAGCCCCGAGAGCGCCGCTCGCTCTCGTGCTGAAATCGAAAAAAGCCTTGATATACTTATCGATGCGGATGCGTTGGACGAAGGAGATGCGCGCGATATTTTAGGGCGCATCACGCTGACGCAGGATTTCCGCGAAGCGGTGAGCGGAGGTGATTTCGTCGTCGAGGCGGTCAGTGAAATTTTGTCGCTCAAGCAGGAAATTTTCGAGAAGATGGACGCGATAGCCCCGCCCGGCGTGATTTTGGCGAGTGAGACCTCGGGCTTGGGGATGACGGACATTTCCGCGCGAACGAGTCATCCCGAGCGCTGCATCGTCACGCACAATTACACCCCCCCTCATCTCGTCCCCGTCGTGGAGGTGGTGGCCGGCCGCCGGACGAGTCCGGATACGACGCGGATCACGTGTGAATTATTGAAGCAATCGGGAAAAGAGCCCATCGTTTGCCGGGAAGTGCCCGGCCACATCGGGGTGAGGCTCACGACGGCGCTCAGGCGCGAGGCCTATCATATCGTGGAGAAAGGCTACGCCCGTCCCGAGGACGTCGATACCGTATGGCGCTCCATCGCCCCGCTTTTTCCGGCGCTGGGGTTGTGCAAACTCAACGATTTCTCGGGAATGGACGTATTGCGCGACGTGCACCGGAATATTCAGCCCTCTCTCGATCATCGCCCGCAGCCCAGTCCCTTGATGGACGAGATGATCGAGAAGAACCTGCTTGGCATCAAGAGCGGCGAGGGGTTTTATAAATGGACGACGGAATCGGCCCGCGAAGCGGCGCGAGCGCGGGATTCGGAATTGATTCGTTTATACCGGAAAAACAAGGGGTTGGAGCAGAAAACGGAGCGAAAATCGAGTACGTGAACCTTCATGCGGGGGAGCCGACATGGTGGATTACATTCTGGACGACGAACTGAAAGCCTGGCAGAGCAAAATCGCCGAATTCTCGAAAAACGAATTGAGGCCCTACGCGGCCGAGTGGGATCGTCAACACGGTATTGACCCGACGTGTTCGTTTCCCTTGGACGCGCTCAAGAAAGCCTCGGCAGCGGGTATCCGAACGCTCACGACGCCCAAGGAGATGGGCGGGGAGGATATTGGGATATTCGGGCACGTGGTCTTGCTGGAGGAGCTTTTTCAGGGCGAGGCGGGCTTCGCCTCCGTCATCCACCAGAACTGGAAGCTCGCCAAGATGCTCTGCCACTTCACCACCGAGGAGCAAAGGGCAGAATTCCTGCCCCGCTACATGGACGTGGACACCTCCACCATGGCCATCGGCATGACGGAGCCCCAGGCGGGTACGGACAACATCATGCCCGCCACGAACATCGACGGAGGGGTGCGGCTCTCCGCCGTCAGGCAGGGCGATACCTGGATACTGAACGGCAAGAAGCATTTCATCGCCTGCGCGGCGATGAGCAACATCAATTTCATCGTGGCGAGAACCAACCCGAACGTTCCCGTCAACGAGGGAACCACCATGTTCATCATGACGGACGAGATACCCGGCTTCAGGCACGGAATCATCCACGGAAAGCTCGGCGCGCGCCTTCTGATGAACGGCGAACTCATCTTCGAGAACGCCGAAGTGCCCGAAAAATGGCGGCTCAGCGAGGTGGACGGCGGCCTGCCATACATGGCCCGCGTCTTCTCGCGCCACTCGCCGACGACCGCCACCTTCGGCATCGGCATCGCGCGCGCCGCCTTCGAGGACGCCCGCGCCTACGCCAGAGAGCGCGTGCAGGGCGGGAAGCCCATCATCGAACACGCGCGGATTCGCGAGATTCTCGCCGACATGTACGTGAACATCACTGTCGCGCGAGACGCCGTATGGCGCGCGGCGTGGCATGCGGATACGGCGGGCGACGATGAATACGACCACAAAGAGGGCATGCGCGCCGCCCTGTTCGCCTCCGAGATGGCGCCCCAGGTCTGCATCAAGGGGATGAACATCTTCGGCGGCAACGGCTACATGGACACCCACCCGGCCGAGCGCCACCTGCGCGACGCGATGATGTGCTACCACATCGACGGGCTGAACGACACCACGCGCCTGAAGCTCGGCGGACTGCTGGCGGGAGAGGCCTTCGCGGGCGCGCTATAGGGCCGTATGGCCCCGAAAAGGGCCGAAAACCCCCGTTTTGCGCCGAAAATGGGCCGATTTGCTCCGAAAATGCGCCATTTTATTTGCCGAAAAACCCCGTGAATTTATCTGATTTTATCGTATTTTCCGGGAATTATTATTTGCATTTTGCACCTTCCGCGTCTCGCCCGGGCGGCGGCCCGATTCCTGCGGGCGGCACCCCTTCCGCCGCCTGAAAAACGAAGGCCGACGGGCGTCCTCTCCGACATACCCCATCGACGCGAAAACCCGGCCACGGCAATTGCGGGGAAATGCGCGTAGATCGTGCTCGCCGAAGGAAAGCCGGTCCCGGCCGGGAAGGGCGGATTGCCCCGGGCGGAGAGGTCGATCTTCTCCGGGGAAGGGAGAGACGGCGCTTTTGCCGAGGGAAACAGTGGATTTGACGGTAGTTCCCATAACTCCCGATTCACGAAATATCGTATTTTTTTATCAAAAAATAATCAAAATACTGTAAAAAAAATTGACTTTGCGAAATCACGAAGAATAAAATCTGTATCAACACACGAGGGAAGTGTATTGTTCATCTGACCTATGGAGGGAGGTTGGCCATGAGAAGTGGCGATGAAATGCTGCAGCAGATTGTTGACAAGTCCGCCCTGGACGCAGATTTCAGGAATCAGCTGCTCGCAGACCCGAAGTCGACCATCTGTGAGGAACTGGGCATCACGATTCCCGATTCGATGAATGTCGTGGTCCATGAGAGCGACATGCAGACGGTGCATATTGCGCTTCCGCCGGATCCGAACATCACCGAAGAGCAGCTCGAAGCCGTCTCGGCAGGCCTTTGCTGCTGCTGGTAGACCCGGTTGCCGGCGAGCAGCCGGTCAAGACGCGGAACAATCTGAATCCGCGTTGCACAAAACATGAACGACTCCTCGTCCCGGCCGGGGCGAGGGTTTGTTTATGCCCGCTTGAGGCCGGTTTACAGGGGGATCGCTCCGGAAAGCACCATGAATACATAGGCCTTGGCCTGCCTGAGCCGATTTCCGGATATGACCAGCTTGATGTGGTGAATGCCCCGCAGCAGTAAAAATGGCCCGGATTTCGCAAAAAGCTTCGTCGGTTTCGAAACCCAGCCGGCAAGCGCCTCCACTTTCTCCGGAACGACAAGGTCCTCATGGCTGAGGGCTTCCAGAAAAAGATCCCAATCGGTCAGGCCGTCGAGCCAGTAACGTGAGTCTTTCGTATATCTCTGCTTGACGATGAGCGTCAGGCCGAGCGTCGGGCCGACACCCTCTTCGCGCACGTCGAGGTTCGCGCCGCTTCTCACGATATCCGCGCGTTCCCGGAAGCGTGAAATCACGGACTCAACGGCCGGGATCCGGCCCGGCCAGCCGATGTTCTCGAGGTAAGAACAAATTTCCCCCTGTGACTTGAAGCCCATGACCGCCAGGCGGATTGTGCGTTCACGGGACGGGAAGACCCCGAACGAATCCAGGCGCGTGTCTTCGGGCTGCGCCAGGTAAACCCGCTCGGCGTTTTCCCGCTCGGCGGCAATCCCTTCCCAGCCGACAGCGGAAACGAGGGCGTCCACCACGATTCCGACATCATTCTGAAGGCCTGCGCCACCGGACAACGTGCGCTCGCCGGGCCGCAGGAAGATTCCCGGCAGCGAATTCTTACTGCCCGGCGCGGAATCCATGTCATACTCCAGCATCAATTTACGCCCCGCAATCTCTCGCAGGGGCGAGTCCTGAGCTTCCATTTCCCTGAACAGCCGACTGACCGCTCTCGCGGTCTCATCCGTCTCGTCGGTCCGCGCCCGCTCTTCGAAAAAATCCCCTGAGCGGTTTCCGCTCGCCAGCGAGACGCCGAAATCCGCCACCGGCCGACCCTCATGCAGCGGCAACTCGAAACCGAACGGCTGGGCGCCCATTGTGATAGGGAGGTTCCCGGCGCATTCGAGTATGCGCTCCCACTGCGGATCCCCGATCAGAATCGGCGAAATCCTGCCCCGAAAGCGACCGAGCAAATCTCCCATGGTGCCGCCTTCTTCGGCGAGGCGGTCCTGGGTAAGCGTGACTGCTTCGTCGATATCCATATCGCTTCCTTACGCGATCACGGGCGCGGGATTCAAATCGGCTTCGGCCAGGGGGTGTTCGCGGCGGCCCATGCCGACGGGCACGTCGTACAGGCGCCCGGGCGCGAACCTTGCCCAGAAATGGCGCATGCCCGGCACGATGACCCGCGCGACCGGCATGCCGATGTCCGGCCGGGTCTGGTCCAGCACGAGGAACTCCATGCCCCTGGCTTCCACCAGCGCCCGGCAATGTTCCACGTCGTCACGCGTGTCCGCCGATTCGATCACTGGATACCCTGAGCCTTGCCTGAGCGGCGCGTCCGGCGCTGGCGCCAGCCAGGAACAATCGGCGATTCGAGCCGTCTTCCACCATCTGAGCGCCAGCGGGTCGTCGATCATGGGCCGACCACCCCCCCCGCCCGGACGCGGCAGCCAGGTGAGGCACTGGTTCAACTCGCAAACCGCGCGCAGGGCCGCCAGCCGCGGGTCGGCATGGGTGCCGGCGCCGTATATGATGTCCTCGGTTTCCGCGTCCGGTCGGCGGGAGAGCGCGACGAACGAAGGAATGCCGATATCGGAAGTAACGTCGAGCATCCACACTTCCCGCTCGCAGCGGGCGTAGTAGTCCACGGCCGATGCAAGGAATTCGTCGTCAAAGCTCAAAAGATCGACCCCGGGCGCTCTCAGTCCGTTATACCACCAGATGGCGAACGCATCGCGCTCGACCAGTTCATAGAAGCCCTGCAGGATGGCCTCCTCCAGGGTGTTTCCCGCCGCACAGCCGTTGGAATCGGCAATCAGCTCGCCGTCTCCGCGCTGTTCGGCGGAGGTGCTGTAGAGCATCGAGGTCGGCAGATAGCGGTGCCGCTGCTGCGTGAACGACCAGGCCGGGGTCCAGTCGATCGCGGCGTCGGGGTCGAGACGCGGCGGGACGATGTTGTACGGGTGGCCTTTCGCGTTGATGCTTTCCGCGTTGTCGAGCTGATCCTCGCTGAACAGCTGCACGTCGTTGGGGTGGACCGCCTCGTCTTCTTCGGCGAAGTCGACGAATCGCCTGCGGATGCGGATCTCGTCTCCGCACCGGGCGCCCGAATAACGCTCGATCGCCTCGCAGAGGGCGCTGGCCTCGGATTGTTCCCGCGTGCTGCCCTTGCCGGCGCTCTTGCTGCGCAGGCTGCGCCGGAGCGAGCTCAGGCTCCGGCTTCTCATGGCGGGATTGCTTCCGGCCCAATGGACGTACAGCCAGGAGTCGTTCTCGTCGGTCGTGCGCGTCAGCCAGGTGACGACGCCGCTGATCGGGCTCACCAGATGGCGGTATTTCGCCAGGGTGGCTTCCGGCGTCACGGCCCGCGCGCCGCCGCTGTTGCGGTGGGCTTTGGGGCTCGCTCTCAGGCGCAGCGGCGCAGGCCTTCGATCCGGCAGGTAGAGCGCTTCGTCGCCGCAGGCCGGGCACTGCGGGCGGCGCATCACCGCGTGCTGTGAACTTGCGAACGCGCATACGTTCATCGCGATTGTGTGCTCGTGAATCGGGGCCGCCTCGTCCAGCACCAGCCATTTGACGATCTCGGCCGCGATCAGCCCGTACAGCGCTTCGAGCACCCCCGGCTCGGCGGCGAACGGCTTGAAGGCGGCTTCCTCGCCGGCGAAGCTGCGCAGGAAATCGTGGGTCTCCTTATGGCAGCGCAGGCGGTGAGCCAGGCAGTCCCAGCAGGGTCCTTGTCTGTCTGCGCGAAAGACGGGGCCGAACAGCGCCTCCATGCCGCGCGGCCGCACCAGCGTCCACGGCGCTCTTGCCTCGAGCCGGCGCCGATTCACGTCCGCAAGCCGCGCGTCGAGATAGTCGTCGCAGACGATGACGGTGAGACGGGAATCGTCGGTCGCCACAAGGGCGCCGCTTTCTTCCAGATGCCGGACGAGGCGGCCGTCGTCGCCCTCGACCTTGATGCGTGATTCCGCCAGCCGCCCCTCGACCCAGCGGGGCGACGCGCCGAGCGATGACCAGTAGGCCGCCCGGGGTCGGTCCATGCCGTGATCGGCGGAGACGACATAGCCCCTGGCGGAGAGCGAAACGACAGCCGCGAGAACGTCGGCGGCGGGGTGGCGGCCCTCGAGGGCGGCGGCAATCCCGGCCAGTGTGCGCCCGCCGCCCAGAAGCGGCAGCAGGTCGGGATACAGGCCGCCGTGCAGCAGCGTGTCGAACGACTCGGAAACCAGAAGCGTCTGCCCTTCGCCGATTTCGTGGAACTGCAGGTGAGGTGCGAGCGCGGGAAGCTCGACGAGGCCCCCGTCTGCAGGGGTCGTTTTCGTCAATATCCCTTGTCGGGGATTCATTTTCGTCTGCGCCGGGGTCCGGGGATCCTGCGTCTGCTCAGTCGGTCCCTTCATGCGCGCGGAACAAGCGTATCGATCCGGTCGGCGGCGCGGGACGCGGTTTCGGCGACCGCCGACGTCAGCGCATCGAAATCCTCCTGCCCGCAAGCGTTCGCAAGGAGAGCCTTGACCTTCGGCCCTGCCGCCGCCGCGTCGAATCCTTCCTCGCCCACGAGGCGCATGACGCCCTGCAAATCCCGCCACATGATCGCAGCTTGCGCCAGCGGCTCGGCGCCGGCGGTATCGAACACCGCAGCAGCGCTCGGCGCCGGGTCGTCGAGGTAGCTTCCGCCGCGCGCCAACTGCAGGTAGCGCGCGGCCTTCTCGACATCGTTCAGCCCACCGCGCATTTGGGCGTATGCGGACACGCCCGTTTCAGAGAGGTCTCTCGTCTGCCCGCTCAACCGGGCGAGAAAAGGCTCGTCCGCGCCGCATTCGGCCAGGATCTGACGCCGCGCCTCCTCGAAGCGGCTGCCGATATCGGAACCATTACTCTCGAACACGCAACGCGCCCTGGTGAGGGCGGGAACTTCGCCCGAAGTCGAATTTCTGACATGATCGGCCAACTCGGAAAGCGGCAACGCAAGAATGGCGTTCGAGCCGGGCGGGACCGGGGAGAACAACAGGCTGTCCTGCGCCAGGTCTGCCAAGGCCTCCTGGAAACTACGGCACACTTGTTCGTTTTTGCCGGGCCGCCGGCCGTCATGAAGGAGCAGCATATCGATTCCAACGCCAGGGTATGCTTCCCGGCTGGCCAGATCGCCCAGGAAAACGGCGGCGACTCCACCCACGCTCAACGTCCCGAACCGGTCGACATAATCCGCGACCACCGAGGCGAGCACGGTCGAAATCGATGCTTCGGCGAGATTCGACAGCGCAGTGCTCGCTTCTGCAGGCAACAGGTTTCCACGCATCACGTGCATGCCGATCTGAAACGCCTTGTCGTTCGACCAGTTTCGCACGATTTCAGCGGTTTCCCTCGCATCGGCTACCGGCAGTTCGGCGACCAGCTCCTTCATTTCCTGAACGCCCATTTCGTAAGTCCAGTAAACTCTTGCCAGCCCGCGCCGCGCGATCGATTCGTATTCCTCGTCCGGCCCGAACCCTTTCGGCAGGTCGAGATCGACGAATTCCTGGTCTTGCAGGTTATCCAGAAGTTCCGGATTCCGTTCGATCCGTTTCGCAAGCCGCGGGGCGGCGCCGAAGATTTCGAGTATCGCGTCGAATGCGTCGGGCCGCGCCGCGGCGAGCGGGCTGTCGTAGGGGCCCCAGTCGTGAATCTCCGGATAGAAATGCTCGCGCCATTGATCCACCAGCGGGTCCATCTTCTCGAACCAGCGCTTGGGCCGCAGCACGATGTTCATCATATCGGCGTAGGTTCCCGGCAATTCCGGCGATTCATCGAGGCCGCTGACCTGCAGCAGGGGATACTGGCGCGACGCCACCGCATGATGGTCCGCATGACGCTGCATGTTGAAAAACATCCAGTTGCTGAACTTCCAGTCCGCGCTCCAGGAATGACGCGGCATCGCCTTTTCCCAGCGGCCGTTGTCCAGACGGACCCGGCGCAGGCCGTAGTGTTGAAAGTAGTTGCTGATCTTCATCGAAAAGACGCATGACAGACCGAGGACGATGAATACCGGAACGGCCCAAATCCCGCCCATCCAGAAAACCAGTCCGCACCAGAACGCGACGCCGGCGACGTAGCGCCAGAACGGATTGTCGTAATGCCAAACGGGCAAACGGCGCCTTGAGAGGCGTTCTCTGGCGACTTCCCAGGAACTGATGAGGTTATGGACAACTTCCTTGGGGAAATATTTCCAGAAACTTTCCCCCTTGGGAGCGGAGCCCACGTCATACGGCGTGCCGACCAGGGCATGGTGAATATAGACGTGCTCCGTGGCGTACTGCGGATAGGAGACGGAGGCGAGCAGGAATTCGCCGACCCGGCGCTCCCAGGTCGTGCGCCGATGAATCATTTCGTGACCGACGACGAATACGGCTTGCGCTTCCATCGTCAATATGATCGCCAGGAGCACGCCTTCCCAGATGGAGAATTGGTCCGCCACCAGGATTTGCCACATGCCGAATATGAGCGTCGGCGGCCACAGGAACGACCACGACCAGACCGGCAGGTTGTGCCAGAACAGGCGGTGTTCTGGCGTATTCGAAGGATCCATGTTTTGCCCGTCCCGTCCCAGCGCCCGATCAAGATACCCCGCCACACTCATGAAGACGAGCGGCGGCAACAGCCACCAGCCCCCATGGAGCGCGCCGAGAAGAATCAACGGAAAAACAACCAACGGCAGATAATGTGGAAGGGCGGTCAGAATGGACGGCTCGATATTCTGAGTGGCGTCAGCGCTGCCCGGGCCGGAGCCACCACTTGCAACCGGACTTTGTGGCATGTCAGCTCCTCAGTAACAGGTATTCAGGATCACTTGGGCCGGAAGATATTTTATCCCCGTATGCCTTGACCTGCAAGAATTTTCAGGCCCGCAAGGTGGCGAGGAGACGCTCGAGCGCTTCGATGCAAAACGCAGTGGTTACGGCTTCGGAGCCGTGCCCTATCTGCCCCACCGTGCCCCACTTCAGCGTCTGGTCGCCGAACGCGAGAAGTTCCGGCCAGCTGCCGTCCTCGCGCTGCGAACCCGTGAACCTCTCCACCTCGCGTTTCGCGTCGATACCATCGAGACATCCAAGATGGTAGAGCGCCGAGGCGCCCTGAGCCGTTTGAAGGATGTTGCCGAAACCTCCGTTATCGTCCCGCAAGCCTAGGATGCGATTCGCAAGTATCGGACGCAGTTGATCGAGGGCGGGCCGTGCGCGAACCGTGGCGCGGGCAATCGCATAACAGATCGCCACCTCGTCGGGATACCATTTGGAGGAGCCCTTGAGATTGCCTTCGGTTATCAAGGCTTCCAGCCATCGCCGGGCGTCCCTGGTTTCCGGGCAGTCGCCGAGATAGGCGATGACGTTCGCATTGACGACCGGGTCGGCTTCGATGCGAAAACGCGACACGACATCGGGTTCGTCGTCCTCCAGGACCCAGGTCATGAAGCAGCCATCCTCGTCGCGGTTCGACAATATCCGCGGAACGTTCCTCCCCAGCAGAATCCAGGGGTGCGTTCCAATCACGAGCGAACACAGTGCGGTGCTGTCGAGATCCTGGGGCAGATGGCGGTAATAGCGCCACAATCCGGGATATTCGATGGTGTCGACGAGATATGCCCTGGTCGCGGCGCAGATGGCCCTGGCGCGCGCGTCCTCGCAACATTCCAGGGCGAGGACGCAGAAAGCCGATACGAAGGGAGGTTTCTCGAAATGCCGTGGCACCTCCGGATCGGCTACGTTGAACCGGATGCAGCGCCAGGCGCCGTTTTCGTCTACCGTGGATTCCAGGAAATCGAGACCGCGGCGGATGCTTTCCCTGCCTGCTTTTACAAGCGCTTCGGTGGTGGCGTTCTTCGGGACTCTCCGCCCTCGAGGCGCGGGCGGGCGAAGGGGCGGCGCGGGATCGTGCATGGTCTTGCGAAGAAACTCGATCGACGCCGCGCCGGTTTTCGCCTCCTCCCGTTCCGCCTCGGTGAACTTGCTGCGCGGCGGCAGGACGAGGTGCGTCGCGGTATAGGTTTCTTCGTGCACGTGAATCTCATGGTCTTCGGCCATCGTCACGCCGAATTCCTCTTCGATGGTCTCTTTGGGCTTGGCGAGAAGACGCTCCCGAAAGTCATGGTCGTCGCCGGCTCGCGATATCAGGAAATCGGCGAGGCCAAGGGGTTTCTTCATGGACGTCCGCTCCATTTTCGCGGGCCCTGGCCGAACGCGCATTTTTCGCCGCCGGGTTGCTGTCTGCATATTCGGGTCAAGTGATTTGCCTTTTGATCAATTCCTTGAATACCCCGTCGACCTCCTTGAGTTCGTTGAAGGAACCGCATTGCACGACTTTTCCGGCTTGCAGCACGTAGATGCGGTCGGCCTGTTCCAGCGTGGACAGGCGGTGGGCAATGATGAGCCGGGTGGAAGTCAGGTCGGCAAGGTTCCGCATTACCTTGGCCTGGCTTTCGTTGTCCAGCCAGTTCGTCGCCTCGTCAAGCAACATGATTCTCGGGCTTCCGATCACCGAGCGGGCGATCGTGATGCGCTGACTCTCGCCGCCTGAGAGGACGGAACCGCTGGCGCCCACCATCGTCATCATGCCCATGGGCATGTCCTTGATTTGGGCTTCGACTTCGGCGATCCGGGCCGCTGCCCATACTTCCTCGGTCGTCACTGCATCATGGTGACTGACCAGATTGTCCCAGAGGTCTTGTGGATGGAGTCCGACGGATTGCGGCACCGCGCCGATTTTCCGGCGCACCTGTTTCAGGTTCAGGTGCTTCAGGTCGCGTCCGTCGTAATACACCGCACCGGCGGTTGGCCAGTCGATACCGAGCGCGAGCCGGAACAGGGTGCTCTTGCCGGCGCCGGACTCGCCGGCGATCGCGACGAATTC
>JAPOYD010000169.1 GCA_026706735.1 Nitrospinota bacterium
TCCTCGGGGTTGTCCTGCCCTCCGTGGTTGTCCTTTGTCTTCATCGAGGCGAAGGTCTGCACCAGGACAGGCACAGAGGCCTGTCCCTACGGTATTTCTCCATCATTGCGAGAAGTGCGGTTTTGTACGTCATTCCGGCGAAAGCCGGAATCCAGGGACTTTGCTTTTGTATTTGTCTTTTCGCTTTATCGTTTTTCCTGGTTGTCCTGCGATTCGGTATCCCCGTCTGCTCTGGATTCCGGCATGCGCCGGAATGACGGTGAACACTCCCGAATAGAGGCAATCACTCCTTAGAGGGGCTTTTTCAACAACCTCTCTTTTTTCCTTGCGCGGCTACGCTCAAGACGCTCATAATCAAGACAACCCATGAAAAAGGAGGCGCGCATGAAGATGCTCCTGGCGGCTCTCGCCCTGGCAACGCTTGTCTTCACCGGAGCGGTGCAGGCCGCCGACTGGAAAGAGGGATCGACGGTGCGCATCGCTACCGAGGGCGCCTATCCCCCCTGGAACGACACGGACGCCTCGGGCAAGCTCGTCGGCTTCGAGATCGACCTCGCCGCCGACCTGTGCCGACGCATGAAGGTGACGTGCGTGATGATCCCGCGCGCCTGGGAGGGCATCATACCCGCGCTCCGGGCGGGGGCGTTCGACGCCATCATGTCGGGCATGGCGATCACCGAGGAGCGAAAGAAACGCATCACCTACTCGCGTCCTTTCGCCGCGTCTCCCCACGTCTTCGTCGTGCGGGCCGACGGCCCCCTCGCGGGCGTATCGACCAAAGCCGCCTCGGTCACGCTGGGCAGCCTGGATGCAAAGGAGAAGGCCGCCATCGGGACGCTCCGGAAAGCCTTTGCCGGCAAGACGGTCGGCGCGCAGGCCGGCACCGTATTCGTGAATTTCTTGAAGATTCACATGGCCGACGCCGTCAGGCTACGCACCTTCAAGTACCAGGGCGACGTCGACGCCGCCCTGCTCGCCGGCCGCGTGGACGCTCTCCTTGCCCAGAGTTCCTACCTGAAGCCCGTGCTCGAAAGGGAGCGAGGAAAGCTGAAAGTCGTCGGCCCCGGCTTCACGGGCGGCTCCCTAGGCGAGGGAATCGGTATCGGCATCCGAAAGGAAGACCGCGCGCTCGCGGAGATGTTCTCGAGGGCCATCACCGCCGCCATCAAAGATGGCGCGCTGCGCAAACTCGCCGTAAAATGGTTCGGCTTCGACCTCAGCCCGAAGGAATGACCGAGATGAGCGAAGACGCCACTCCCCAGACCGGCGGCGCGGAAGCCGAGCCCGCAGAGGATAGCGCGCCCGCTTACACCCGTGCGGGAGACGCCAGGAAAACACCGCGCCAGAAGCTGACCAAGAGGGTGTACGAGGCCGAGCTCGCGAGGCTCCAGGAAGAACTCGTGAAGCTCCAGGAGTGGATAAAGGACCAGGGTCTCAAAGTCGTCGTCATCTTCGAGGGGCGGGACGCCGCCGGCAAGGGCGGCGTCATCAAGCGCATCACCTTGAGGCTCAATCCGCGCGTGTGCCGCGTCGTGGCGCTCGCAGCACCCACCGAGCGCGAGCAGACGCAGTGGTATTTCCAGCGCTACGTGCCGCACCTGCCCGCCGCGGGCGAGATGGTGCTCCTCGACCGCTCCTGGTACAACCGCGCGGGCGTGGAGCGGGTGATGGGCTTCTGCACGGATGAGGAATACCGCGAGTTCCTGCACTCATGCCCCACGTTCGAGCGGATGCTCGTGCGCTCCGGCATCATACTCATCAAATACTGGTTCTCGGTGAGCGATGCGGAGCAGGAGCGCCGCTTTCACGCGCGCATCGAAGACACGACGAGGCGCTGGAAGCTCTCGCCGATGGACCTCGAATCCCGCACCCGCTGGGTGGAGTATTCCAAGGCGAAAGACGAGATGTTCGCCCACACCGACATCAAGCAGGCCCCCTGGTACGTGGTGGACGCGGACTCGAAGCGCCGCGCGCGGCTCAACTGCATCAGCCACCTGCTCTCCCTCATCCCCTATGAGGACCTCACGCCCGCGCCCATCGAACTCCCCCCGCGCCGCGATTCCAAGGCCTACGTGCGCCCCCCCATGAGCGAGCAGACCTTCGTGCCGGAGCGGTACTAGGGAAACAAGTCTTGTTCACCAAAACTGAATAAGAAATACCGTTATTAAGAGTTCATACTAAAAGCTTAATAACGAAGCCGATTTTTCAGTTATATTGCGCGAACGCTTAATAAGAGATTTCGTTATTAAGGTTTAAGTAGTAAATCTTAATAAAGAGTGGATGTTGAAAAAGTCCTGATAGGGTAAAG
>JAPOYD010000062.1 GCA_026706735.1 Nitrospinota bacterium
CCGGGAGCTGGACGGGAGTTGATCGCTCGCGCATCGCCCGTTTCATGAGCGGGTTGTGATAAGGTGTGGCGCGAGAATCTGCGGGGGAGTTTGCCGATGCGCGGTCGTTTCATCACGTTCGAGGGTGTGGAGGGTTGCGGCAAGTCGACCCAGATGGCGCGCCTGCTGGAGTGGATGGAGAAGGCGGGCCTCCCGGTTCTCGCCACGCGGGAGCCCGGCGGCACGGAAGTAGGGGAGGGCATTCGCGAGTTGCTCCTCGCCCCGCGCGATGAGGGTATCGACGCCGCCACGGAACTCCTGCTCTACGAGGCGGCGCGGGCGCAGCACGTGATCGAGGTGATCCGGCCGGCCCTGGAGGCGGGCGCCCACGTTCTCTGCGACCGGTTCTTCGATTCCACGACGGCGTACCAGGCGTTCGGACGGGGGCTGGACGAGGAGATGGTGCTGGAGCTCAACCGGATGGCGAGCGGGGGGCTCGTTCCCGATCTCACGCTTTTGTTCTCCGTGCCGCTCGAAGAAGGCCTCGGTCGCGCGCGCGGCGAGAGCGCGGGCGACCGGCTCGAAGGCGAGAGTCTGGCGTTTCACCGCCGGGTGCAGGCGGGCTTCGAGGCGCTGGCGAAGCGCGAGCCCGGGCGTTTTCGCGCCCTGGGCGATAGCGCGATTGAACAGGTGCACGAAGAGGTGCTGACGATTGTGAAGGAAAGGTTCGAATGGGCTGGGAATCCATCCGCGGCCAGGACGCGGCCCTAGACCTGCTGCGAAGGGACTTATCTTCCGGCCAGGTGGCGGGCGCTTATCTGTTTTATGGCCCAGACGGGGTCGGCAAGGCGAGCGCGGCGCGACTGTTCGCCCGGGCCTTGCAATGCGCGGGCGATGCGCCCCCATGCGGGGGCTGTGCGGCGTGCGAGAAGGTGCTTGCGGGCGTGCATCCCGACGTCGTCTCGGTTCGCCCCGAGGCGGGGTCTCGTTCCATCAGGGTGGAGTCGATCAGGGAGGAGGTGATCTGGCGTGCCCACCAGCGTCCCAACGAGGGGATGCGGCAGATTTTCATCATCGAAGACGCCCATCTGCTCACGCGGGTGGGCCAGAACGCCCTGCTCAAGACGCTGGAAGAGCCGAGCGCGGCCACGATATTGATTCTGGTGACGCCGAACCTGCACACCCTGCTGCCGACGATCATCTCGCGTTGCCGCAGGCTCAGGTTCCAAGCCCTGGCGCGAGTGGACCTGGCCGCCATTCTCGAGGAGCGATTAGGCGCCGACGGCGTGGACGTGGATAAACTCGTCTCCCTCAGCATGGGCAGGCTGGGCGTCGCCATGACATCCGACGTCGAGGCCCTCTCCGAGCGCCGGGACGAGGCGATGCGGTTCCTGGAGGAATTGAGCGCGCCAGCGGGCAAGGCGGACGAGGTGACCCTCATCACGCTCGCATCAGAGAGGGCGGGCAGCGGGGCTTCGGGCAGAAACGAAACAATTCTCTTTTTGGAAATGCTTCGCGGGCTGCTTCGCGATATACTCATCACCCAGGAAGCGCCCGAGGCGATAGAATTGTGGCATGCGGACATTCGGGCGGCGTTGGCCGCCATGGGCGAGCGCTGGGGAAGCGCAGGCTTGACCCGTGCCCTCGAGAGGGTGGGGGAGGCCATGCGCGACGTGGACGGCGGGAACACCAACCCGTCCCTGACGCTCGAGACTTTGGTATATTCCCTGCGGGAGACGGTTCCCGCCGGGGTTTGAGGTGAGCGAATGAGTGAAACATCGAATGGCGCCGCCGCCGTCGAAGCGGCGCCCGAGACGCGCAAAATCGGCGTGGTCGGGGTCAAGACGCGCTTCGGCGCGCGGCCGGTCCATCACACCTACGGAGAATTGCGCCTTCGGGTCGGCACGAAGGTCATGGTCAAGAGCAAGGACGGGGATACGGAGTTCGGCGAGATTTCCGAAAACCCCCGGGTCATGGATTCTCGCTATTATCCCGATCCACTTCCCGAAGTATTGCGGAAAGCCACCGAGGATGACGAGAAAAAGGTGGCGCGCACCGAGGCGAACGAGAAGAGCGCCTATGATTTTTGCCGGATGAAGATATCCGAACTCAAGCTGCCCATGCGCCTCATCGAGGTTCGCTACATTCACTCGAACAAGAAGGCGACGTTTTATTTCTCCTCCGACGGCCGCGTGGATTTCCGCAAGCTGGTGCGGATACTCGCCGAGCGACTCTCCGTCCGCGTGGAGATGCGCCAGATCGGCGTGCGCGACGAGGCGGGCATGAAGGGCGGCTGCGGGGATTGCGG